>JAUIGQ010000135.1 GCA_030429925.1 Bacteroidia bacterium
AAATCGCTTGCCTCTATATTGAAGGAAAACAATATGGCTAGCTATCTCTTGCATACTCAAAGCGGACAGGATCCCATGCACTTGAACGATGTTGAACCCGCCTTGAAGACCACCAAATATTATAGAGAAGGTGATCTTTTTATCAGCATGAAACAGATCTCATTGATCTTGCATTACAGGCCTTCAACTAATGAAGTAATTAGAGCTATCAAAGGTCCTTTCTCTGCTCAGCATGATGTAGACTTCTTAAATGACAGCACCCTCACCTGGTTCAACAATAATTATTATGCACTTTGGACTGAAGATTCAAAACCGGCTCCAAAGCATCCTAAAAAGCTCGATCTAACGGCAGACTTCTTTTCAAATATTGTCAAGTACGACCTGGGAAGCGGAAGTTATTCATTCATTGGGGATTCACTTTTTAGAGCAAGATGGATCTATACCGGGAACGAAGGTCTTCACCATTTCATCAACGACTCAACTTATTTTGTAGAACAACAAAATCAAGGATATCTTTGGATCATTCAAAACGATGACGTGATCTATAAGGATGTACTTGAATCTCAACACGAGGGATATCATCACTTACCTAATTGGACTAGAATAATTACACAATAATGGAACTACTGTATATCGGCCCGGGCATTGGACTGGGAACATCAATTCTGATCTTTCTTATTGCCGGAATCGTGCTTTTTGCCTTCGGTTACATTATCTGGCATAAGGTCAAGGGCATCTTTAAAAAGAAGAAATAAGAGTGTTCTTATACTTATCGATCGTTTTCATAGGCTTCTTTCTGCTTGCCTACTTCTTAAGAATCCTAAGAGCTCCTTTCTTCTCAATTGCCGAGAATAGCCTGTCGCTTGTCAACATCCTCTTGCTGAAGATAGATGAAGATGAAAAGGTAAAACAAGTACAAAAGGCCAACAACAAACTGATCGTTTCCTTAACAATGGTGTTACTCTCTATTGCAGCCTCAATTGCAGTGGGAAGTATTCCCTTTGTGCTCTACTTTTGGTTGAGTGGAAATCCTTCTTCTGAGTTAGATCTCACCTCTGCCTATTCCATTATCTCTCTTACCCTGGGTTCTACCCTTGGCTTTATTGTTCCGCTGAAAAAGAAGACCGAAGAAGGTTATTCTGAGCTTTCACAACTATTGCACAGAATGGGATTGAACAACTATGCTATTGCCTATAAGCTCTTCAAGATGGAGAGAAAGAAACTGAAAAAAGGCAGTGTGAAGAGAAAGAATGAATTTGTCATTATTTCAGGGCTGGCAAGAGCCGGAACTACCAGTTTGATGAACAAGCTGGCAGAGAATGAGAAGTTCGCCTCCTTGAGTTATGCTAATATGCCTTTTCTAACTGCTCCTAATCTGTGGAAAAAGTTCTACAACCCCAAAAGCGGAGAAAAGAAAGAGAGAAGTCACCAGGATGGGATCATGATCGGTTTGGACTCAACAGAGGCCTTGGAAGAATACTTCTTCAAAGTGATCTCTAATGATTCCTACATTCATAAAGATAGCCTTTCTCAATATGAGCTGACCAATGATCAATATTCAGATTATATGGATTATCAGGCGGTGGTAAGATCAGAGGAGGAGAAAACCTATTTGGCCAAGAACAACAATTTCATTCTTCGCTACGACTCTATTCGAGAACTGAACAAGGAGTTCACTATTGTCTTTATGTACAGAGATCCATTAACACATGCCGCTTCTCTGATGGAAAAGCATAAAGAATATTCTGCTTTGCAGAAGGAAGACAGCTTTGTATTGGAGTATATGGACTGGTTAGGTCATCACGAATTCGGTTTGAACCAAAAGACCTTCCAATTCAATGACTCAGCAATAAGCTTCAATGATGACAAGAGCAGCTTGGATTATTGGCTGCAGGTGTGGATCAATTACTACAGCCATCTTTTGAAGATCGACAAGACCCATACCCTTTTTATTGACTACGATAGTTATTGCAAGCAACCCAAGGAGGTTCTTGAGAGCGTTTACCAAAAGGCAGGAATGGAAGTCTACCTACCTGCATTAAGCCCATTTGATAACAAAAGAAAGGTGACCCTAAATTGCTCTGAGCAGCTAAAAGCCAAGGCCGAAGAGATCTATGCTCAGTTGAAGAAGATCAATTAAGAAGTTTATAAAACTGTAATGTTCCCTTAGCAAAAGCATCTTCTCATAGATCTTTACAAAGCCTGATAATTATCATTTTTAGACTGATCTACCCCTCCTACCTTTATTGAAACAAATAAATCATATGGGACAAAACATAGAAATCAATCCGGGTGAGATCAATGTAAGATTTGATGCTCCGCAAAAAGGGAAAATCAGCTTCAAAGAGCTTGGGATCTCAGACGACCAACTAGTATTAGAAGGGGGATTCTTACGATTGCTATTTGACATGGAAGGAATAGGAGAACATGACTACTTCGCAGTGCCAACTGTAGAGATCTCCTACAAGGAGAATTGCGCAGAGACTCATTGGCAATGCGATTTTAACGGTGAAACCATCTTGGATAAAGTAGATCATCATGGACATTCAACTATTCTGCTATTCAATAGGAAGAAACTAGCAGATCTTGAACACCATCATCAGAACAAACTGATCATTCATGCTGAATTTCCAGAGAAAGTTCATTTGCTTTCAGAGGATTCACATATTCAATTCTTTAAATAAGATCGGCGGTAGAGGAGAGGGAAACCTCTCCTTTTTTTAATTAGAAATTCAATCCTAATATATTGGTTATAGTCAATCTCTCAATCTTTGTTTTAATCCAATTAGGATTTAGATGGTGATTCTATAATTGAGTAGTTTTCCAGCTTCCCTTCTTAAAAAGCCAAAGGGTGAAGATCCCCACTAGTGTTTCAGAAATAAACACCGCCCAGAAAACGCCGGAATGCTGCCAATCTAATTTTATAGCCAGCCAATAAGACAATGGGATCTGTATCAACCAGAAGAACACCACATTGATCAATGTTGGAGTTCTAGTATCCCCTGCTCCATTAAAGGCCTGCACAGAAACCATCCACCAACCATAGACAAAATAGGAATATGAAAGTATCCTTACCCATTCAGCACCAATACTAATTACGGTTTCATCATCCGTAAAGAATCTCATGATCTCTTCATTGAAGGTATAATAGAGAATAGAGACAAAGATCAAATAGATCATATTGTAAAATCCGATCATCCATACCGACTTTTCAGCTCTGTTAGGATCTCCTGACCCAAGATTTTGTCCCACCATTGTTGCAGCTGCGTTGGACAATCCCCAGGCAGGCATTAGGGTAAACATCATGGCTCTGATAACAGTTGTAGAAGCAGCAACAGCCTCACTACCGATATCAGCCAATATTCTCATTAAGAAGATCCAGGAGGTCATTGCAATGATCATTTGACCAATGCCACCTAAAGAGGTTTTGATGATATTCAGCACCACCTTTGTATCCCAATAAAGCTGAGCCATTCTCATTTGAATGTGCTTCCCTCCTTTATACAAGGCATAGAGCTGGATCAAAACGCCAACTCCCCTTCCGATATTCGTAGCTATGGCAGCACCTTCAACACCCATAGCTGAAATTGGCCCCCAACCTAGGATTAGCAATGGATCCAGAACAATATTGATAGTGTTTGAGATCCAGAGAACTCGCATAGCAATAGCTGCATCTCCTGCCCCTCTAAAAATGGCATTAATAACGAAGATCAGCATGATCACCATATTTCCACCCAGCATCCATTGGGTATAATGATAGCCTTCATTCAAGACCCATTCATCGGCACCCATCAATTGCAAAAGCTCCTTCGAATAAAAGATGCCCGCTATGGCAAAAGGGAGTGAGGCCAATAGTGATAGCACAATAGATTGACCCGCTACTTTTCCCGCCTCTTCCTTCTTTTTCTCTCCTATTCTCCTAGCTACAATTGCTGTTACACCTACTGAGAGCCCCATGGCAATGGAGTAAAGCAAGAAAAGATAGGTTTCTGTAAGTCCCACTGCGGCAACGGCAGAGGGTCCTAATTTGCTGACAAAATAGATATCTACAACAGCAAAGGTTGATTCCATGACCAACTCCAGGATCATGGGAACAGCTAGTAAAAAGATTGCCTTCTTTAAACTGATCTTGGTATAATCTACCTCAGTTCCCTTTAAAGCTTCTTTTAACTTGGTCCAAATAGAAGATGAATTGGCTGGAGAATCTGTCATAAACAGGCAATATTACTCCAATTAAAGCACAGATTTTCAGCAACTTTTGTAAAAAAAGTGACAAAGTATTATTTCCTGTTCCTCTATCAACAGGAAGCTTTTAAGATAAGCTAATCAGATATTGTTTTGGAGATGTAGGTTCTCCTTTTTGATCAGAGCTTCTTTTGCAAACTCTTTCTCTTGAGTGATGTTGTAGATCATCTCACTATGGGTTTTAGATCTGTTCCCATATGCCAGGGTAATATTCACAGAATCGATGATCTGAATGTAATTCTTATACTCATCTTCGATCCTAAAATTTTCAACCTCCATTTCTTCCAAAGAAACTCCGTACTTCTCACTTAAAGCCTTTAAGATCTTCAATTTGTTAGAAGTGTTGGAAACATCAAAAGTGGCAAAGCCAATGATAAATTGATCTTCAATGAAATGCAATTCAAATCTAGCCCTGAGAGAAGCGATCAACTTCTTGTAGAAAAGGATAGAATGGTTCTGTGATTTACTCTTTTCAAGCAGATAATTGTACCTGCCCAGTTTTGCAACCACCTGATTCAATGAGGCATTGATATCGACCTTATTGTTAAACAAGATCCTTTGATCTGTGTGCAATACCCGTTCTGCATTGATGAATAGCTCTGAAGAGATCTTATTGAGAAATCCATTTTCAGTAACTACGGAATCATAGTACTCATTCTTAGAAAGATAGTAATTGAGATTGCTCTTCAAGAAACTTTTCAGCATTGCGATACCTTAGAAAAATTCATCTACGAATGTAAGCGGTTCAAACCACCCATTCCTTGAGTAGCACTACCTTCTTATCAACTTTTCGACAGTTTAAGGATAAGTAACGACGAAACCAACAATCAACCCTTTTAAACTTAAAATTAGCATTAGTCGAATTCATAGGCGAATCTAACTTGAAATGCAACGTTTCCTCCATTATCAACATTCAGCAATACTGGAAACCCAAGCCTGGAAAGCATGAATGGCACAAAGTCGGCATCTCCCATTAAATCCGGTGCATTTGAGGCTGGGTCTCCATCATAATCATAGAGAGTAATGGTATGATTTATAGTGAAATTACTAAGAACAATAGGACTTGTTGGCGTATAAACATGCGTACTGGAAGGGCTTGCATTGCTTATAGCTGAAGATTCCGGCTGCCTGTGAACATAACCTGTAAGCCCATCTCTTCCAATGACCATCCAAAGATCCGGCAGGCCTGTGGAAGTATTGTCCCAATCGCTTCCGTTGCTTCTTTTTGCCGGGAACCTTGTAATGGTTATTCTTTCTATAGACACTTTAGATGGCGTTAGCTTGTTACTGCAATCATCTCCATCATATCCTGGAGGGCAATCACAAACACCATTCACACAATTTCCGCCATTTAGGCAAACAACATCAGCACAGGGATCTAGAAGTTGAGAAGAAGAATTATACACGCAGCTACCGTTGTAGCAAACATATCCGGTTTGACAACTAACCCCTTCGCAAGGATCTGCAGGTTTTTCTTCTTCGATCTCGCATCCGGACATACTGAAGATAGCGAAGAAGGTTAATAGGTAAAATGTGGGAGGTGTTCTGAATTTAAAGACTTTCATAGGTGGTAGATATTGGTTATAATCTTGAAATATAGTGAGATAATCCATCAATGCAAGTAATCTTATCTCATGGAAGTTCTGAAGGTTGTGACAATCACAACCTTTTAAGGCTTAAATAGTCTATAAAATATAGAACCTTGATAGAGAAGTTGTTGAGCTGAGGACCATTCAATGTTTCCTCTAAGTTTCTATAGTAATTAAGGTCCATAGGCTCTCCATTCTGCAAAATAATGTTCTTCCACACCACACTGATCTCACTTCCGGGAGCAAATCTCCAGTTGTAGGCAAGATCTATATTGAAGGCATTGAAACTAATATCGTGAATGGTAGAACCATCTTCTTTGAATGCATCATAATCCGAATCGATCAAATGCCCATCATTCGGGTCAACAATATAGAACCGATCGTATTCCACCACTGACCAATAATGTCTGAAGGTAAGATTGATGGCCATCTTATTGTTCAGAATGTAATTCCCTTCAATGGAGGATTCGTGTTCTACAAACTCCCTTCTTCCAAAATAGATGGTATCATTGATATTATTGACAAAACCAATATCATTGAAGTTATGACCGATAGAATGACCCAATACAATAAAGAACTTATCATTGGGTCTGATACGAGGTGAGACATTCAAGAAATTATACCTTCTCCCCGGCTCATCGAACCAGCGGTTGTTGGTACGAACATCCAAAGCAAAGGGCCGACTATAATCAGAGGAAAAGAATCCGCCTACCCAAAAGTTCTTAGGATAATCATAGGATTGATCAAAGGTTCTGGTTTCAAAGAAATCATTGGTATTAATAGGTTCAGCTCCAGCATTCAAGCTCAAGGCATGAAAACTTTTCAGCCTGTATACGGTAAACCATGAAACTGCAAAATTCACGAACTCATCAGGTGAATGCAGCCTCTGATAGTTCACTTCAAACTCATGTCTGTAAAAGTTGAAAACAGAGAAAGATTCATACTTAACAAACTGAGCATAGAGACTGGTATTCTCAACATTGTTGAAAAGCTGAAA
>JAUIGQ010000136.1 GCA_030429925.1 Bacteroidia bacterium
ACTTGGGTCTTGAAAAAGAGAAAGAGTTCAAGTAAGATCCTTAATGCCAATCCAGAATAACCATAATAGGCAAGGGTTTCTGCAGTAGCATTCGGGATCCTAATAACCTCCGGTATATTAAAGTAGAAATAGTACTGCACAATGGTATCCCTTCCGATCAATTTCAATTGTCCCGGACCAATTCCCCAAAATCGGTCTTTCAATGCTGCTATTTTATCTCCCAAAATAAAGGCTTCATAGGTTCTCCCTCTTCCGGAGGTGTCCTTTCCTTCAAAGAGATTCTGTATTCTATGGTAAAGAGGATTATCTGGATAGAAATAATACAACAGTACAAGTCCTATAAGGACGACAACTCCTATATAGATCAACTTTCTAGGAGGAAGCATTTCCATGAACCCCTGCCTGTATTTCAGGATCAAGAGGATTAAGAAGGAGATGCACAAAGCAGCCAATACGCCAAGGGAAAAGGAGAGTAAGAGAGGAATGGTTGTAAGAAGAACGATCAGCCAACTATTCTTCACCTTGAACATCAATAAACGTATCCAGAAGTATATGAAGATCGGACTAAAGATCAAGCTGTAATGAGATGCTTCAGGTGTAAAGAGCTTCAATCTAGGAATGGGTTGCATATCATCAGAAATCGACATGATATACCAAACGAAACCTTTCAACTCATCTATCCATAGCAAGGGAATAGATACTAGGATCAATAGTCCATTGATGATCAATAATTTTCTAAACAGTTTATCCAATAGCTGTTCATTCTGAGGGGTATAGTAGGAAGCTACATTAATGAACAGCAGCAAGCTGAATAGCATTAATAGTGATTTTCCATAATCCATTAGAGATGCTATTCCAAGCCAATAGTGTATAGGGAAATAGAGTAGAAGGATGAATCCTGTCAGCAAAGTCCATTTGCTTATTCCTGCCTTACTATTCTGACTTAAAAAGAGCCACAAAGGAGTTAATAATAGGATCAAGGATAGCTTTCCTCCCCAGATTGCTGAGTTGAAAAAAAACAGCAAGCTAGCCAACAATAGGAAGTAACTACTATTTATTGAAGTTAAAGATCTTGGCATTCTTACTCATTTGATAAAATACATTCATGGATCGAGTTACCCAGTAAAGTATCGGGATCAATAAAATTAGTGACCAGGGCATAGGAAGCATTATCAGCCCAACAGCACAGTAGGAGGGCAGCATATCCTTAATCGCTTCTATGTATCTTGATCTTCTGGTAGCATTCTCCAATCCATAATAATTTAGAATAGGCATGGAGATCACCATGCTTAGGGCCATACCTCCGATCATCCAACTAATGTTTTGTGTGCTAATTAAAACAGCCAGCATGAAGGAGTAGGAGAGGAAACAAAACAATGCAGTGAGATATGTGATCTGCCTTTCCTTTCCCGTAGCATTCATATAGAAGAAAGGCATGATGGTATGGGCAAAGAGCAATTCAAAGACAATGAAAAGCTTTAGATAATCCTTCATGTCTAAATAATGCTCACTCCCAATCCAAAGTGGGATAATAAATGGAGATAGAAAATAAAAACCCAATAAGCTGAGCAAAACAAAGGTTGAAAAGGCCTCTCTGATTTTTTGGTAAAAAGGAAATGGGTCAATGGATCTAGTTTTCATAGCCGAAACTCTGGGCAGTACCCAAATGAACATGGTGCTAAATATCAAATGTATATGGTTGAAGATGGTGGCGATCAATCCATAATTGGCTACTTCATCCAAGCCCGCATAAGAAGAAACCCAAAATCGATCGGTTTGAAAGGCAATGACCACAAAAAGGGATTGAAGCCATGGCCATAAACTGAACCTAAACAACCCTTTCATGAGCTCTTTGTCGCTGCTCAGCCCAGGTATATAATTCGGGTAGTAGTTTGCGATCACTACATACATGATGATCAAGTTGAGAAGGCTAAAGACCACATTGCCATAGAGAAGCGAAGTGATATCAAAACCCTCAACAGCCAAATAAACCAAGATGGCTAGTAGTCCCACTTTATTAATGATCTTTAAAAGTGCAGAGACTCTAATCAGTTCCTTGGCTTTAAGAGCTCCGTGAAAGAGCTGATCTATAAAACGCAGTCCGGCTATGAAGCCTGCCAAGGCTAAGCATTCAAAGACGGAACGAACAGGAGCATTTGAAAAACCTGAATATTCGAACTGCTCAGAAAAGACTCCACATAGAGCACCTACTAGACTTACGATCAAGAACATCAACAGTACAATGCTCAGTAAGGCATTCAACCGCTTAATGGCAGTTGCATTGTCCTGACCGGCCAATTCTTTCATAGCGGTAATTCCTATGTTCAGATTGAAGAGCTGAAAGATCACCATCAATGAATTGATCAGGATCCATAGTCCAAACCCATCATTGCCCAGGTTTTTCATCAGCAATGGAACCACTGCCATATAAATAACCGGATAGACAGCTGTGTCTACAATCCCCCAGAAAGAATTTCCGAGCTCCTTCTTCATGAATTGCTCTTCTTAGGCATCATCAGGTTGAAGAGGACAACGATGCAAAAAGCAATGCCCAATGAAATAAGGATCAATTTGCTGGTAGAGATCCCTGTCTGGACATTCGGATAGGTGGTTGGAGCAAATCCATACAATAGCTCCACTGCCATCTGCATCTCCAACATCTTTTGATCGCTCAAAAGCTTGGTATTAAGATCCTGTTTTTGATAGAAGAGTGAATTGATCTCAGTCAGAACAGTAAGTGAATCATTCTTGGATTCTAATCGATTTACATTGTCTGTGTAATTATTGATCAATCGATCTACCTGATCCAAAGTGGCATTGTAGAATTTGATGTTGTTCTTCAGTCGGTCTTCTTCTAATTCTCTTCTCTTGTTGTGATAGGGAATGCTATTGTTCAAGTAATTGAGAATGGCTTCTTGGATATGAGGGTAAATTGCCTTATCGTTGACATTCACTGTAATGTAGAAGGGGAGTTTATCTTCAGTTATATCTTCATGTAACGGACTACCAACAATGTTCGTAGCTTGAATACTAATGATCTTTTCAACTGTGCTCACAGGAAGTTCAAACTCTTCAGCCAAGGTGGGAAAAGAGTGAGTGGCAGCCAGATAATTTGCTCTTTCCAACATCTCCCCATAGACCTTCTTGTGCAGGTAATTATAAGTGCAGACCATCTTAGCTGAGTAATAACTACTTTTCTTGCCCTCGTTAAAATAATAGGATCCACTGGCCATTCCTAGGAATAGAAACAAGAATAGCAAAAGAAAGCGTCTGATGGAACCTATGCAAAAGGTGAATAGCAACTTGAAGTAAAGGAGGATCTCACTCAGAGTTTCTTTTACATCCTTACGTTCAATAGGTGAGTAGTCGTTCATGTTTAATGATTTAGTCTTCTTATTTCTTTTTGGTCTTGAACTCTTCTGTAGCTTGGATCAAGGCGCTTTCATATTCTTGTGTAACAGCCTCCCAACTGTATATCTCTTTGATCTTTTCTAGGTTGTTTTCGACAAAACTGCTATTTTTTTCTTCATTCTCAAGTTTGTCGATGAGATTGCTCAGGTCAGCCCTGCTATTAAAATAATGTGCATCAGTTCCCAGTATCTTCTCATTGAAAGGGTTTTGATGAGCGATGATCATACAACGAGAAGCCATGGCCTCTAGCAAGGAAGGGTTCGTGCCTCCAACTGAATGTCCATGAAAATAGAGATGCGAATAATATCTAAGGTTATTGAGCAATGCTTCATCGTAGATACCACCTGTGAACACTATTTGGTCATGAGCTGAATACTTTTTATGTAACTGTCTTCCATAGCTTTTGTCGACATTGCCAACCAATACCAAGCTTTTCTTCGAACTGCTTTTTAAAAAGCCTTCTAGTACTAATTCAATATTGTTTTCTTTTTCCATTCGGGCAATCAGAAGATGGTATGCAGTTGCTTTTAGGTTTTTAGGTAAGAGAGAAGGATTGGCATTTTCAAAGGGAATGGCACCATAGGGTATATAGGTTGATGCTTTTTTATATTTGTTTTTCAGATAGTCTTGAATACCAATTGAATCTGAAATCAAGGAATCGGCTTTTTGGGCGGCGATCCCTTCAGAAAACATTAGGAACTTCCTTATCAAAGGATGATACTTACTTCTTTTCCATTCAAGTCCGTCCATATTGAAAACGTTGGGGCAATTAGATGGCCAGATGGAATACCAGATGGCATTGCTGGTATAACCTAATTGCAAGAGGACGTCAAAGGATTGCTTAGTGGCATCCCTCAGACAATTTCTATCATAGATGAACTGTCCAAAAGTCCCTAGAGACTGTGGTTCGTATTTATGGATCAGTCGTACACCTTCCCATTCCGAATCTTGATAAGGATGATGATGGGTGCAATAGACAAAAACCTCATGTCCATTCAGAACGAGACGTTTTGATATCTGAGCTGCACATTGCTCGAAACCACCATAGTTATTGGGAATGCCTCTTGTCCCCAAGATGCCGATCTTAAGACTCATTCTTTCTAGTCTTGAAAAGGAATATTTTGCCGATCAGGTTCTTGATGGTCATTATGAAAATATAAAGGTCTAAGTTAATGGATGCATGCTTTACATAATAGATATCGTTCAATACTCTCTTTTTAAGATCAGAAGCGTTATTGATTTCCCCAACGTAGCCTTTGATCTGTGCCAAGCCTGTAAGTCCGGGTTTAACCTTTAATCTTCGACCATAATAGGGCAACTCTTCGCTGTAGATAGAAGTGTGGTAAAGCATATGCGGACGGGGCCCAATGATGCTCATATCACCTTTCAGTACATTGAACAATTGAGGAAATTCATCAATATGCATGACCCTTAGAAAGTATCCAAAAGGGGTGATCCTATGGTCGTTCTTGCTGGCTTGTCTTGTATCTGCTTCCTTATTCAAACGCATGGTTCTCAGTTTATAACAACGAAATGTTTTGTTGTCTTTTCCCGTTCTCTCTTGAATAAAGAAGACTGGTCCGGGAGAAACCAATTTGATGATCAAAGCACATATTGGCAGTATAAAGAGGGTGAAAGGCAAAAGGAATAGGAGTGAAAAGAATATGTCAAATAACCTCTTGATCCCATCACTAATACCTTTACCAATGCGCTCTGCTGCTGCACTGCTACCACTTAGTTCAAAATCCTTTGACTGAGCAATGAGAACGGCAGAGAAGAAGCTATAGAAGACTGTTCCTGCTTGGGTTTGTAGAGCAGATTCATGAAGCATAAATACAATCACAATTAGCTGAAAAAGAAGAAAGGAATAGCTTTTTGTTCGAAGTGCATCTAGCAAAGGAACGATCAGCATGCCCAATAGCAAGAATAAGCCAATCAAGCCGGATGCTAGAAGGGATTGTAGATACATATTGTGAAGGTTCATATTCAGAAAATCTGAGGGTTGATCTTCTCTGTAAAGATCCTTGATCCCCAGTTCATCCATCTTTTTATTTTGTACTTGATTGACATCCCCATTGCCCACACCGAACAGCAAATTGGCCGATTGTATATTCTCTATTCCAACCCTCCAAAAGAAAAGTCGTGTGCTCAAATCGTTGAACTCATAAGAGTAATGATCGTACTCCGGCAAGAAAGCTTGCTTAGCTTTTTGCACTTTCAATACTTCAAACCGACTATTGATCAAGGCAGGTTGAGCCAGTACAACTAGAATGATAGAAAAAGCAAAGAGAAAGGAGATCCGGTATTTTAATTCTCTATGCCTACTTCGGTAATAGTAGAATGCAAAAGGCAGTATAAGGAAGAAGAAAACCAATTGAGAGGCTCTGGATGATAATAGGATAAGGAATACGATCTGAAAGATCAGAAGTAATGGTTTAAGCATATTACTCATAGAGAAATTATGAAAGAGCAATAGAACTAGTGAAAATAGCACCAGCCAAGAGAAGTAGGCTGCATTGCTATCTGATAGACTAACCAATTGATGATAGAAGAAATATCCCTTTTCTCCATCTTCTAAATAGTGCATAGTTGCATCACCCAAGCAGATCAATTCCATAATGATCAGTCCAATGATAAAGGCGGAGTAGATGAAGTTTGCAGCTGATCTTTCAAATTTGGTAAAGAGAGTGATCAATAGGGGTAAGGCCAATAAGCTGAACTTGGTCTCTAGGTCCTTGAAACTTCCAGCCTTATCCTCACTATAAAAGAAACCGATGGCAAACCAAGCATAGAAAGTAATAAAGGGTGCCACCTTCATGATCGATGCAGGATTCACTTTTATGGGTTCCTTTAACCGATTGTAGAGGGTGAAAACCGCAAAAAGCAAGATAGAAAGGGTGGTGACCCTAAAATCAAAGGCAAGGGAAAAAGCGATGAGCGACAGTAAAACAGTATTGATCCGTTTCTCTCCGAAAATATTGTTTAAGAAATTACTCAGCATGCGATGAGAATAAGCATATGATCGACTCAAAGACTAATTTTTCAAGCCGTCTAAGTTCCATAAATTCAATAATTCTTGGGTAGATAGTTACTGCTATTCCTAACTAATCAACTGATTGCGAACCAAGTCGGTGTTCAAGCCATAAAAATAACTAAAACCTTTTGCTCTGGCTCCTTTAAATGACTATAGAATTTAATTCTTTTGAGTCTAACTCAGTGAAAACTAGGAGTATTGCAAGGGGAAGAACAACTCGACTCTTGTGCCTTCTTCA
>JAUIGQ010000009.1 GCA_030429925.1 Bacteroidia bacterium
CATTGATTTCATTTTTCTCCAAGGGTTGAAAAACTTCATTTACTCCATTGTAAACAAGATCAATCTTGTTCTCATCAACTGATAAGGATTCAATCAGGTCCTGCTTTGAGTAGGCTGAAACAGTTGCAATCCTATCTGCCCTTTCAGCATATTTTGGAAAGTATTTCTGAAGGAACTTTCTATGGGAGGGAGCTACATTCTCAGGGAGATGAATGAAGTTAAGGTCATGTATCACAGCCAAAGCAGGCATTTTCAGCCCACCGGGAATCCATCCTTCCGGAGAGACGAAAAGATCAAAGTTCTGCTTGTTCAGATAGTTCTTCAATCGGATCTCAAACCAGATGTACCAGAGAATTGGATGTCGAGCCGGTGGAAAAAGACTAACCTTCTTGCTGTTCGCTCCAAAATGGAAATCATTGATCTCTCTATCAAAAATAAAAGTGAATTCAACTTCCGGATGCGAGCTGCAAATTCTCTTGAATGTTTCTATAGTGAATCGTGCAATTCCGTCGGTCTTATTGGGAATAAGTAGACGACTATTGACCGCGATCCGCATAGATTAGGAAGTTTTTTTAACTAGGAAATTGATTCCAAAGAAAAAGTATTCTTTTAAGAAGCTATTCTTTTTCCAAAGTTCTTGTTCTTTCTGAACTCTTTCTTCGGCTTTTTCATTGGGAAACGTAAACGGAAGGTAGTACCTAATATATTGTACTGAGGAATCAATGATCTCCAATCCTTGCTTCTTGAATTCATCTTGCCACTTGCCTAGGCTGCGAATGTTCTCATTTCCCAATAAGATGTTCTTTTTAAGCTTTTCATCGTAGATCTCAATGATCCTTTTGTTTCCCCTTTGCAGGAACAATTTGGCATTCTGAATTACATTGTTACCGTTTTCCTCAATGATAAGCAGCTGGCCGTCCTTGCTAAGCACATGATTAAGGATCTTCAAGGCATCTTGCAATGGCTCTAGATGGTGAAGAGTGTCCTGAATGATTATGAGGTCATAGGAAGAAGGCTCGAACTGATGGTCGAATATATTCTCATAAGAGTAAGTGAATTTGCTCATATCACCGAACTTCGACCAATACTCCAACCTTTTTGGTAATTGCTTGATGTAATGTTCCAGGGTAGTTCCATGAGAACTAATGCCGTTGATTGCTAAGAAAATAGCTGTTGTTCCAAAGCCACATCCGCAATCCCAGATGCGCAGATTGGGCTCTTTTTCTATGTGATCTATGATGTATTGAAGTCGCTGACAGAAGTATGCCTTTCTATACTCGAAGCGCGATTCATCTTCCAGGTATTTGTAGTAATACCTAAGATCTTCATTCTCTTTTAACTCTTCAACAAAATGTCCGAAGAATTCCTCAACCGTCATCCCCATTTATACCTTATAAAAGCGCAAATATACATAGGCTATTCAAAACTGTTCTTTCCAACACTTTCCTTTAATTTGCAAAGGCAATCGGTCTTGATGCAAAGAAAATTCGTAGGCAATCTTCTGTTCGTTCTATTACTTAACCTTTTGGTTAAGCCCTTTTGGATATTGGGTATAGATGTAGCTGTACAAAATAGAGTAGGTGCAGAGGAATACGGATTGTATTACCCCATCTTCGGATTCTCTATTTTACTCAACATCCTACTTGATTTCGGGATAACCAATTATAACAATAGGAATATTGCCCAGCACTCTCATATGCTTGGAAGGTATTTCTCGGGCATCTTTGGAGTTAAGTTGCTACTGGGCTTTGTTTATTTAACCTTAACCCTTCTCATGGGTTGGTTGATCGGTTATGGAGAGAAGGAGATCTACCTGCTACTGATACTCAGCGCAAACCAGTTCCTTGCTTCTATGATCTTGTATCTGAGGTCAAATATTAGCGGACTACACCTTTTTAAAACAGAAGGGATCCTCTCTATTACCGATAGAGTATTGATGATAGGGATTTGTGGGTATTTATTATGGTCCGACAAATTTGAAGGGGTATTTAAGATCGAATGGTTTGTCTATGCTCAGTTTGCCGCCTACTTCTTTACTGCATTGCTAGCATTTTTCATTGTGCTGAAGAAGGCCGAGTTCTTTAAACCCCGCTTTGATCTCTTGGTTGTTCGTTTGATCTTGAGAGAGAGCCTACCTTTTGCCTTACTTGTTCTCTTGATGTCCTTCTACTACCGATTAGATTCAGTGATGATAGAAAGGTTATTAGTAGATGGAAACTACCAGGCCGGGATCTATGCCCAAGCTTACAGGATCCTGGAAGGCTTTAATATGTTTGGATATCTCTTTGCCGGCTTGCTATTGCCCATTTTCTCCAGAATGATCAAAGAGAATGAGTCGATCTCTAAATTGCTGAGAACTTCCTTCAACTTGATCTTTATTCCATCTGTTACAGTTGCCTTTGTTTCCTTCCTTTTTGCAAAAGAGATCATGGACCTGTTGTATGTTGAGAATATTGAAGTATCCGCAGAGATTTACAGCATTCTCATGTTATCTTTTATAGCAATTGCCCTAAGTTATATTTATGGAACACTGCTAACCGCTAACGGAAGCCTGAAAGAGCTTAACTTCATATCTGCAATTGGTCTCATGCTCAATCTTCTCATGAATTTTTGGCTGATACCTATTTATGGAGCAAGAGGGGCTGCAATAGCAACCTTGCTTACACAGATGTTGGTGATTGCTTGCCAAATTTTCTTCGTTTGGAAAATATTTTCTATCAATATCCGTTTTTCCTTTTTGCTCAGAAATATAATTGTCATTGCAATTATAATAGCGGGCGGATTACTAACCAATTCACTCTTTGATAGCATGTACTTGAGCGTATTTATCATCTTTGCACTTACTGCAGCTCTTCCATTGATTTTTAGACTTATAAACCCTTCAGATGTTGTCAAAATTCTGAAGAGAGGAGATTCAGCTTGATTTTGCATAATTTTGACTCCTTAAAATTCATCCCTACTAGATGACAGAAGCTAACTACGACATTAACTCAAAGGGCATATTGGCTTATATGAGAAGATGGAGGAAAGTGTTATTGACCACCTCCCTTCTTGCCTTTATCAGTTCTTTGGTATTCTCTTTTTTTATAGAGGATAAGTTTGAATCCTCAGTGATTCTATTCCCCTCTACAACAACCTCTATTTCAAGAGCACTTTTAAATGATGAGAACTACAAGGAAAAAGACTTTCTTGAGTTTGGAGAGGAAGAGGAAGCTGAACAAATGATCCAGATCTTAAAATCTGATGAGATCAAACAGCACATTATTCAGAAGTTCGATCTGATGAATCACTATTCTATCAATCCTGAAAGTGAGTTCAGAAGAACAAAACTCAACAGAGAGTATGATAAGAATATTGATTTCTTCAGAACCAAGTTCATGTCTGTGAAGATCGAGGTAATGGATAAGGATGCAGAGTATGCTGCCAACATTGCCAATGAGATCGCTGAGATGTACGATAAGGTTCGAAATAGAATGCTCAATAAAGTGGCTGTGCAGGCTTTGGGTATTGTAGAAGGTCAATTCAACCAACTGTCTTCCGAGATCAATAGAATGGAAGATACCTTGAATATGATCAGATCTTTAGGTGTTCAGGATTATGAAACCCAAGTTGAAGTGCTTTCAGATCAATATGGAGCTGCACTTGTCAATAATAATTACAAAGCTGCCGATATCATCAAGAACAGATTGGATACTCTTTCTAAGTACGGAGGAAAGTATCTAAGCCTGGTTCAACAGTTAGAGTACGAAAGAGAGAAGCTCAGTGATCTCAGGAAAATCTACTCCGAGGCAAAGGTCAACGCTCAATCTACCATTGATCAGAAGTTCATTGTAAACAGAGCTGAGGTAGCAGAGAAGGCTACATATCCATTAAGATGGTTGATCGTATGTGTTTCTACACTTGCAACCTTTTTGTTCACCATGATCATTCTGATCATAATTGATCCAAGATAAGATGGAAGAAAGAAAAGGGAATAGCTATTTTAGGTCAAATGTGAACATTTTCGTATTTGCCTTTAGGAATTGGAAGATTTTAGGATCAGTTGCATTGGTTGCCGGTGTTTTAGCTGCTGTCTTCTCAGGTCCGAACTTCATCTCACCAAAGTTTACTTCTAAAGCAGTGATCTATCCGGCTAACCTTGGGGTTTACTCAGGTGAGACAAGGCTAGAGCAGATGCAACAGTATTTAGAGTCTAATGCCATTAGAGATTCTATCATTGAGAAGTTCAATCTTTGGGATGAGTATGAGATCGATAAGAAGTATCCTTCCTCAAAGAATATGATGATCGAAGTATATGGTGAGCATATTGGTTTTGATGAAACCAAATTTGAGTCGATCAGAATTACTGCAAGCTCAACTGATCCGGTTAAGGCCAGAGATATTGTCGCGGAGATCATTGATCAATTGAACGAAACTGTTAGAAGAACAGAAAGGCAGAAATACAAGGAGATTCTAGTTATCAATGAAAAAATGATGCTGGAGAAACGCCATCAATTGGATAGTCTAGAGGATTTGATCAAAGAATACAGTGTTAAGTATGGTCTCTTAGATTATATTACTCAGTCTGAAGAAGTTACAGAAGGGTATATGAACTTCCTTTTGGAGGGAAGAAAGGGTGGTGACTTTGAGGAAGCGCGCAAGCTGTACGATAATCTGGAAGAGCATGGTAGGAAATTCCACAATTGGCATGCTCAACTAAATGTTGTCAATGCAGAGTATATGAGCAGACTGCACAACTATGAGCATGCAAAGAAGGACTTTGAGAAATATCAAACGTATTCGAACGTATTGGTGAGTCCTGAAGTTCCTGATAAAAAGTCTTCACCCATTAGGTGGTTAATTGTTTTAAGTGCAATGATTGCCGCCACCTTATTCACATTTGTAGTGATCTCTTTGAGAGAGTATATATCCTTCTAGGATGGATAATGCATTAAAATCAAGCTGGGTCTTAATTCTGACCTTCCTCTTCATCATGGCGAACAGCGCCTTGATCGCATTGGAGCAGTATTGGTTTTCATTGGTTCCTTTTGCATTGGTTTTGGTGATCCTGGCTTTTGTAGCCATGGATAAACTAATGTGGTTCATCGTGTTTACTACGCCTTTGTCTCTAAACCTTGAAGAGCTGGAATTTGGCGGGGTTGGTATGTTCTTACCTACTGAACCTTTATTGTTTGGAATTCTCTTGATCTTTTTCTTAAAGCTCATTTATGAGAAGCAGTTCGATAAAGAAGTTACTTTTCATGTGGTTAGCAAAAGTATATACTTCCACTTGGCGTGGATCCTTATTACCGTAATTACGAGCACATTGCCACTGGTTTCTGTCAAATTCTTTCTTGCCAGAGCCTGGTTCATTGTTGCCTTTTACTTTATAGCCTCCCAATTGTTCAAGAACCTGAAAAACATTAGAACCTTCTTTTGGGTCTATTTGATACCTCTAAGTATGGTTGCCATCTATACTTTTGTGCATCACAGCACATATGGGTTTGCTGAACGACCTGCCCACTGGGTAATGCAACCCTTTTTTAAAGACCATACTGTCTATGGGGCCGTGCTTGCCATGATGTTCCCAATCCTTCTTTTCTTGCTTACTGCCAAGAGGTATGCAAAATATAGATTAATCACTTCCATGATGACAGTGGTCTTACTATTAGGAATTATTTTCTCATACGGTAGGGCAGCTTGGATCAGTTTGGTAGCTGCTTTTGCAGTTTCCTTGATCTATATTTTCAAGTTGAAGCGCTCTTTCATTCTTTCTGTATCCGGACTGGTGCTGATCTTTGCCGGACTTTTTTGGGTAGACATTATCAATGTTCTTGAAAAGAACGAGCAGGATTCCACTAGTGAGAACTTAACAGAACATGTTCAGTCAATTACCAATATCTCAACGGATGCTTCGAACTTGGAAAGGATCAATAGATGGAATTCGGCATTGAGAATGTTTGAAGAGAAGCCTCTCTTGGGTTGGGGCCCGGGAACTTATTCATTTCAGTATGCTCCTTTTCAGTCATCTGAAGATCTTACCATCATCAGCACCAATGCCGGTGATATGGGTAATGCCCACTCGGAGTTTATAGGACCTTTAGCTGAGATGGGAGTGCTCGGTCCGATCACTTTCATTATCATCATCTTCCTATTTTATAAGAAATCTGCCAACCTTTATTATACCTTACCTAAGAGTGAGGTTAGATCAATAGTATTCTGGGTTACTTTGGCATTCACTTCCTACATCATCAATGGCACTTTGAACAATTTCTTGGATACAGATAAAGCAAGCGTACCTTTTTGGGCCTTTATTGCAATAATCGTAAGTATAGATCTGTGGAAAGATAAAATGCTTAGCGAAGAAAAGAAAGACCTACAAAAGTAATATCATCGTTGATCCCACTGTCTTGTTTTAGGGAATCGATCTTCTTTACAAGGGCCTTGTTGATATCATCGAGATTTTGATGCTCTTCAATAATGGCTTGAACTCCTTCAACGTCCAACTGATTTCCCTTCAGATCTTCCAGTTCTGAAAGTCCATCTGTAAAGCAGAGCATTACCGAGTTTTCTTTGATCTTTACTTTTCCGGCTTCAACTGCAGGAAGTTCATCGAACATGCCCAGTACCGTACAACCTTTCTTGAGCAGGTCGTACTCATTGCCGTTCTTAAGTATGGCCGGATGATGACCGGCATTCAAATACTCTAGTTGCTTTTTCTTGGTATCATAAATAGCAATGAACAGAGTAATGAACTTCTCATATTGAGCTGATTCAATTACTTTCTGATTGGTAAGCCGGATCAGTTGTTCTAGATCTTGAGTAACATTAAGTAAAGCCCTAAGATTAGCTTGAAAGTTGGCCATAAGCAGGGCTGCCGGCATTCCCTTTCCCGAAACATCTGCTATACAGATCGCAATCCTTCCTTCACCCAGATCAACAATATCATAATAATCACCTCCTACCTCTGAATGTGGTTCGTAGTAGGCTTGAACCTCAATATTCTCATTCTTGGGAAGTTTTCGTGGAAAGAGCAGGCTCTGCATATTTTGTGCAAGCTCAAGCTCTTTTTTTACCGCGATCTGTTTGATGTACTCCTTATTCAAACGCTTATTCTCCAAAGCCACAACGATAATGTTGGCCAAGGTTTGAATAAACTTCAAATGTTTGATGATAGGACTGATCTCGATCTTCTCTTCCTCTAGGTCAGCTAATAGGAGGTAGGCCAATGGTTTGTTCTTATGGTATACTGGTACCACTATATCAAACTGTTCTGTGCCACTGATCTTGGCAGAACTAACTGTTGCTATCTCTTTGAACTCCTCAACAACAGAAGCGATCGGGAATTTAGCAAGGCTTTTCTTTTGGATCTTCTCAGTCAATGCAAGATTCCATCTATCCTCAAATACAAAGAGAGCGAACTTGTCTATTAGAAGCTGTTCAGTAAGAACCTCCCTCAGGATATCATAGAGTTCCTCAGAGCTGGAATTATTGTTAATGGCATTAGTGATCTCCAACAAAGTGTTCAACTTTGTGTTGGAAAGCGCTAACCTGCCTTTAACCCGACTCTCCTTGTCACTTACCATCTTTATTTGCTTTCTCAAGAAATTTTGGCAAAGCCCTAATGCTTGCCATTTCTCTCATCTTTGTTTTACTGTCTATGGCCGGAGACCCAAAATACACATTGTTGGGTGCCAATGATTTTCCTACACCACTTTGTGCATAGAGCACTGCATTCTCCCCGATGGTAATACCACTGGAGATTCCAACTTGTCCCCAAAGGGTTACTCCGTCCTCAATGATCGTACATCCGGCTATTCCGCATTGAGCTGCTATCAAACAGCGATCACCAACCCTTGTATCATGTCCGATCTGCACTAGATTATCTATTACGGTATTCTTGCCCACATAGGTTTCAGAAGTCACTCCTCTATCAATGGTGCAATTGGCACCTATCTCAGTGTAATCATCAATAAATACGCTTCCTTCAGAACCCAATCTTTCAAAGCTATTGGGTCTTTTCTTGTAGTAGAATCCTTGAGAACCAATAACAGTTCCTGCCTGGATCACCACATTCTTACCTATCTTGACCTTACCTAATAATTGAACTCCTGGATAGATCATACTTCCTTCCCCAATTTCAACCCATTGATCAATAAAGGCTGTAGGATGGATCTTACAGTTGGGGAAGTCGCTTGGCTTTTTGCCCTCCGCCGGAAACTCTACTTCTGAAAACTTTCTCAGGATCTCATTGAACAAAGTGAAGGGTTCATCTGACAAGATGATACCTTTCCCAGCTGGGATCTCAACATCTTCTTTGTTGATGATGATCACGGAGGCTAATGAACCTAATGCTTTGTCGTAATATTTTGGGTGATCGACAAATACAATGTCACCTCTTTCAACAACATGTATTTCGTTGATTCCGCTGATCTCAGCTTGCTCATTACCTCTGAATTCCAGTTGGAGTTCAGATGCAAAATCCTTTAGATGGTAGGTCTTGTCAAACTTCATTTTGCCTGACGAATATTATTCTTTAACTCTTTCTGAGTAAGCTCCTGTTCTTGTGTCGATCTTTACTTTATCTCCCTCATTGATGAACAACGGCACCTTGATCTCTGCTCCTGTCTCAATTTTTGCTGGCTTTGTTGTATTTGTTGCAGTATCACCCTTGATTCCCGGCTCAGTATAGGTGATCTCCATCTCTACAAAGGGAGGAAGGTCACATGAAAGTGCTCTTTCTTCATCTGCATGGAACATGATATCAACTGAATTACCTTCCTTTAAAAATTGCGGTGCGTTGATCATCTCCTTCGGCAGGAAGGTCTGCTCATAATTTTCTGTATTCATAAAGTGGTAACCGCTATCATCATTGTATAGATATTGATAGGTTCTATTTTCAATTCTAACGATGTCTATCTTAACTCCAGAGTTGAAGGTATTGTCGATGATCTTTCCACTGGTTAAGCTTTTCAGTTTCGTTCTTACGAAAGCGGGCCCTTTTCCCGGTTTAACGTGTTGAAATTCAATGATCTGATATAGATCGTTGTTGTATTTGATACATAGTCCGTTCTTAAAATCTGCTGTAGTTGCCATATAATTCTATTGTCTGCAAATGTGTGTTCTGTATTATTTTAGAGTTGTTGGTTACTCTCTGTTTATTCAAAGATAAGCTTATTGGCGCTTTTCCTATCCATTCTTCAAAGCGTTTAGATCAAATGTCCGGTCGCAGTCTATCAATTCAGTATTTTCTTCATTGGATGCTATGAAGATAAGTCGGTTGGTTGAATACTTTTCTAATAGCTGTTTGTACAGCTCCTTTCCAGTAGTGTCAAGGTTCGAGCAAGGTTCGTCCAGAAATAGTACTTGTGATTCACTGAGAAAGCAAAGTCCCAACTTCAAGCGTTGTTTCATTCCGGAGGAAAATTGCTTGATAAAACTGTTCTCTTGTTCTTCCAGCAAGGTGACCTCCAGAAATTTTTTCAGATCGATCTCTTGTTTGAAGGGACTAAAATTTGATTGGAATTGGTAGATCTCTCTTACGGTCAACTGTTCCGGTACGTCCATATAAGGGGAAACAATAGAGATGTGGGTAGCTAGTCCATTAAGGTCTAATTCCTTCTCTTTATCATCTACATAGGTGAGTTTTCCTTCAGTTGGCAGACAGATCCCGGCAATCAATTGCAGAAGAGTTGATTTACCACTACCATTGATCCCTTTGATCCCTATTCTATCACCATTTCCGAATTCTTCGCTTATATGACGAAACAGCCAATGTTTGCCATAGCGTTTGCCAATATCCGAAAGTTGGATCTTCATAACTATTGAAGGGGGCCTCTGATGATTCCTTTTTCAGAGTTCTCGATAAATGAAATGATCTGCTCTCTCTCAGGAGATTCAGGTACTTCAGCTTTGATCTGATCCAGCGCATTACTAACATTAGTGCCTTTGACAAAAATGAAGCGATAAACATCTTCGATCTGCTTGATCACTTCCGGGTCAAATTGTCTTCTTCTCAATCCTACTGAATTGATGCCGGCATAAGTAAGCGGTTCTCTTGCTGCCTTTATAAAGGGAGGAACATTCTTTCTTACTAGTGAGCCACCTGCAATAAAGGAATGAGCTCCAATTGTAACGAATTGCTGTACCGCAACCACACCCTCTAAGATCACAAAGTCTTCAATGGTTACATGTCCTGCTATATTAGCTGTATTGGCAAGTATTACATTATTGCCGACAAAAACATCATGGGCAATGTGCACATAAGCCATCAACAAACAGTTCTTTCCAACCTTGGTGGTATTTCTGTCCTTTGTTCCTCTATTGATGGTAACACATTCACGGATGGTTGTATTGTCACCAACTTCGGCTGTGGTCACTTCTCCATCAAACTTTAGATCTTGTGGTATGGCAGAGATCACGGCACCAGGGAAGATCCTGCAATTTTTGCCAATCCTTGCACCGTCCATGATCGTTACATTCGGTCCGATCCATGTTCCATCTCCAATTTCTACATCTCCTGCGATATAAGAGAAGGGTTCTATGGTGACATTCGAGCCGATCTTGGCATCCTTATGAACAAAAGCTTGATCCATCTGCTATTTTTCTTTTACAATTTGTGCCATTAACTCTCCTTCGGCCACAACCTGACCATTCACATAAGCTTTGGCTTCCATATTGACTATCCCTCTTCTGATAGGACCTAATAGGTCTAATCTGAAGATCAAGGTGTCTCCGGGTACCACCTTCTTTTTGAACTTTACCTTATCTATTTTCAGGAAATAGGTTAAATATTTTTCCGGATCGTCAACTGTATTAAGTGCTAAGATTCCCCCGGTCTGAGCCATGGCCTCGATCTGAAGCACTCCCGGCATTACGGGTGCTCCTGGAAAATGACCTTGAAAGAACTGCTCGTTCATGGTCACATTCTTCACCCCAACTACATGCGTTTCGCTAAGCTCGATCACTTTGTCGATCAACAACATTGGATAACGATGCGGGAGGATCTTTTCTATGGAATTAATATCGTGAATAGGTTCCTTCTCCAGGTCAAATGAAGGAGGGGCTTTCTCTTGTCTCTTGATCTCTTCTTTGATGATCTTGGCAAAATCAACATTTCCCTTGTGGCCCGGTCTTCCAGCCAAGATATGCCCTTTAATAGGTCTGCCAACTAAAGCAAGGTCTCCAACAATGTCCAGTAGTTTATGTCTAGCCGGTTCATTTTGAAAATGCAGTTCAACATTGTTTAATACACCCACTCCTTTGACTTCAACCTTTGGCTTGTTGAGGAGCTCAGCCAATTCATCCAATTTCTCTTGAGGAAGAACTGTATCGACCAAAACAATAGCATTGTCCAAGTCTCCTCCTTTGATCAAGTTGTTCTTTGCTAAGTATTCTAGTTCTCTAAGGAAAACGAAGGTTCTGCATTTGGAAATATCTGATTCAAATTCTCCCAATTGATACATTTGAGCATGCTGGGTTCCTAAGACCTTAGAGTTATAATCAACCATTACGGTAACTCTGAAGTCATCTTGGGGAACGGCTAGCATTTCTGTTTGCCTTTCCAGATCCTCATAGGTTAGGTTCTCAGTGATCTCAAAGTAATTCTTTTCAGCTTCTTGATCTATGATGCCGGCATCCTTTAGCGCCTCAACAAAAAAGTGAGAACTTCCATCCAATATTGGAACTTCCGGACCGTCGATCTCGATCAATAAATTGTCGATTTCTAATCCATAGGCCGCTGCCAGTAAATGTTCGGTTGTGTGAACCCTGGCGCCATTCTGCTCAAGTGTAGTGCCTCTGGAGGTGTCTACTACAAGATCAGCATCGGCTTTAATGGTTGGACTGCCTTCAATGTCAACTCTTTGAAATACATAACCATGGCCTTCTTCGGCAGGTTTGAAAGTGACTTTTGCCTTTTCTCCGGTGTGCAATCCAACACCGCTAAGACTAATTTCCTTGGAGATGGTTTTTTGCTTCGTACTCATTTTACTCTGAGACTGAGGTTTTAATTTGGTCTAGCTTCTTCTTGATCTCATTCAAGGTATTGTTCAAAGCAGGAAGCTTTCTGAATAGAACATATGACCTCTTATAATCTCCAATGGAGATGGCAGGGGATCCCTGAACAATTGAATTTTCTTCTTCGATGGTCTGACCGATTCCACTTTGGGCAGCGATCTTCACTCCATCTGCTATCTTAATGTGGCCTACAATTCCAACTTGACCACCGATCATGCAGTTCTTACCAATTTTCGTTGAACCTGCAATTCCAGTCTGAGCGGCAATTACCGTATTCTCTCCGATCTCCACATTATGGGCAATCTGTATCAAATTGTCCAACTTCACACCTTTTTTGATAATAGTGGATCCCAAGGTAGCTCTATCAATACAGCTATTTGCACCAACTTCAACATGGTCTTCAATGATCACATTTCCTATCTGTGCCACCTTTTGATAGTTATTCTCTTGATTGGGGGCAAAGCCAAATCCATCGGCACCTAAGGTTACACCTGCATGGATCACACACTCATTGCCAATTTGGGTCTCAGAATAGATGTTGCAGCCTGCATAAATAGTGGTGTTGCTTCCCACTGAAGAATTGTCGCCTACAAATGTTTGAGGATAGATTTTCGCTCCATCTCCAATCTTCACATTCTCGCCTATAACCACACCTTCACCAATGTAAACGTCCTTCCCGATCTCGGCTGAATCTGCAATAATGGCGCTAGCTCCTATTCCGCTCTTGGCACTCTTTACCTGATTGTACATTTCCAAGAGCTTGGCAAAAGATGCATAAGCATCATCAACCCTTATCAGGGTGATATGATCTGCTACCTTTCTTTCCAGTTGAAAGTCCCTGTTTAGAATTACAATGCTAGCTCCGGTGTCGTAAATGTATTCGGCATACTTTGGATTGGCTAAGAAACTAATAGATCCGCTTTTGCCTTCCTCGATCTTGGCAACCTCAGAAACACTTGCTTCAGGGTCGCCTTCAATAGTGCCATCAAGTATTTCAGAGATTTGAAGCGCCGAAAATTTCATGTTTCAAAAATAGTAATTATTTAAGCCTTGCTACCCTTGAGAATTTTTTAACTTTTCAACCATCCCTTGTTTGGGATAACAATGGAAATATTTCTTCACTTCTTTTGATAAAACGCTGATATTCAGCTGGTCGGCTGCGTTGGCAATATCACGGATACTTCCGTCTCTGTAAATCAGGTTGATCTTATCCATTTCAGGATTGTATGCATTGTTGGCGATCGCTCCGCTAAAATAGAAATATTCAGCCTCATTCAAACTTAGGTTGTGCTCTTTGGCAAAGGCTTCTTGGTCTAACTTTATTTGCTCAGTATTCGGACCTTCCTCTGTGATCTTGATCTTGTAAAGATTTCGGTCTAGCATAGACTGACAAAGAGTTGATAGAACTCTATCATCTGAATACTGCCACTCTTTGATGGCAGCTGTAATATCAAAGTCATCCAGTTGAGAAAAGAATTTTAATACTTGGGGGTCATTTTTAAATTTGTTTTCATCCACTTCATTTTGAAGAAAGTAATTGAGGGGAATGGTAGCGTTTAGCTTATGCCCTTTTTCAACAAGGTATTTAGCTCTTTTAAGGATCTTGACGATCAGATTCTCTGCAGAAAGAACTGTTTTATGCAGATATACCTGCCAATACATTAGCCTGCGAGCAATGATGAATTTCTCAATAGAATAGATGCCCTTTGCCTCAACACATAATTGCCCATCCTTAACGTTCAACATAGAAATGATCCGATCGGAATTAACTACCCCTTCGGAAACACCGGTGAAGAAACTGTCCCTTTTCAAATAATCCAATCGGTCCATATCCAATTGCGATGAGATCAATTGGTGTAAGAAGGGTTTCTCATACTGGTTGCGGAAGATCTTAAGAGCAAGATCAAGTTTGCCATCGAATTGTTGATTCAAGGCTTCCATGAAATAGGTGGAAATATGTTCATGGGTTACATTCTTAACTATGCTGTATTCCAATGCATGGGAAAAGGGACCATGTCCAATATCGTGCAGTAGTATTCCAATGGTAGTTGCCTTAGCTTCTTCTTTGCTGATCTCATGACCTTTTGATCGGATCACTTCAATGGCCTTCATGCACAAATGCATAGCACCTAAGGCATGGTGAAAGCGAGTATGAAGGGCTCCCGGGTATACCAAATGAGTCAGTCCAAGCTGCTTGATCCTTCTAAGTCGCTGAAAGTAGGGGTGTTCTATAATATCGAAGATGATATCAAAGGGCAGTGAAATAAAGCCATAGACCGGATCGTTAAATAGCTTCTTCTTATTGTACTGAGGGTTGTCCAACTCTTGATTTAAGTAATTTTATGACTAAAGGCATTCTCACAATTAAGAATACACTTACTTTCGAAAAAAATGAAATTTAGATGACGAAGATAAGAATACTGTGGGCAGATGATGAGATCGAATTGCTGAAACCTCATATCATTTTTCTTAGTGAAAAGGGATATGAAGTTGAATCGGCGACAAGCGGAGGTGAAGCATTGGATCTGATCAAAGAATCGAGATTTGATATTGTATTCCTGGATGAGAATATGCCCGGATTATCAGGCTTGGAGACTTTAACAAGCATTAAAGGTATTTCGCCATCTCTACCGGTGATCATGATCACCAAAAGCGAGGAAGAATCCATTATGGAAGAAGCCATCGGTGCCAAGATCTCTGATTATTTGATCAAACCTGTAAATCCCAACCAGATACTGCTTACTCTTAAAAAGCACTTGGATACAGCTCGGATCCAAAGTGAAAAGACAACCATAGGTTACCAACAAGCTTTTAGGAATATTGGTATGAGTTTGCATAACAATATGAGCTTCGATGAGTGGGAAGATGTCTATAAGAAATTGATCTACTGGGAGCTTGAATTGGAGAAGTCCAATGATAGTGGAATGGGAGAGATACTGAACGATCAAAAGGATGAGGCGAACAATCTATTCGCCAGATTCATTGAAGAGAATTACACCTCTTGGTTAAATGATGAAGAGGATTCCCCACTGATGTCTCAATCCGTATTCAAATCAGAAGTGGCACCTCATATTCAAAGAGATGGGACTACTTTCTTGGTTATGATCGATAATCTAAGACTGGATCAATGGCAATTGTTGAAACCACAGATAGAAGAGATCTTTTGGGTAGATAAAGAGTCTACTTATTTGAGTATTCTCCCAACCACCACTCAATATGCAAGGAATTCCTTCTTTGCAGGTTTGTTACCATCAGACATAGAGAAATTGTATCCGGACCTATGGTTGAACGATGAAGATGATGGGGGGAAGAATTTACATGAAGAAGAGCTCATTGCCAATCAATTGAAGCGTTTGGGCAAAGAGACCAGGTTCAGTTACAACAAGGTGTTGAATCCCTCATTTGGCCGGAAAGTAGTTGGGGATATCAATAATCAAATGAATAATGCTTTCAATGTGATCGTTTATAATTTTATTGATATGCTATCACATGCACGGACCGATACAGATATCATTAAGGAACTTGCGGAGGATGAGTCTGCATATAGATCGTTAACGGTTTCTTGGTTCGACCATTCTCCCTTGAAAGACGCTTTAAAGGAGATCGCTCAAAAAGGGGGGAAGGTGATCATCACCACCGATCATGGATCCATTAAAGTGACCGACCCTGTGAAGGTAATAGGAGATAAGTCGGTGAATTCCAATCTTCGTTACAAGCAAGGAAAGAATTTGAGCTATGATGAGAATGAAGTTTTTGCCATTAAGAACCCAAAAGATGCTTTCTTGCCTAAAGTAAATGTTAGTCAGTCTTACGTATTTACCAGAGGCAGCTCCTTCTTTGTTTATCCAAACAATTATAACCACTATGTGAATTATTATCGAAATACATTCCAGCACGGTGGTATCTCAATGGAAGAGATGATCGTACCTTTGGTTCATTTGTCTCCTAGATAGTTTCCCAAATGAAAGAATGGAAATTTGAAGTAACTGAGCAAACAGATCTTCAAGAAATTGCAGAATTATTGGTTAAGGAAAGTGCCGACTGCAATCTGATCTTACTAAAGGGAGAGTTAGGCACCGGTAAAACCACCCTAACCAAATTTATTTGTAACTTGCTTAATGTAAAAGATGAGGTAAGCTCGCCTACTTTCTCCTTGATCAATCAGTATGAAACTGAATCGGGAAAAAAGGTGTACCACTTTGATCTTTATAGGCTGGAAGGCATAGAAGAAGCATTTGATATCGGTTGTGAAGAGTATTTTAACAGCGGTGAATTGTGCTTGATAGAATGGCCGGAAGTTGCAATGGAGATCATACCTGAAAATAGGATAGAGGTGCTCATCGAATTAAAGGGAAGTAAAAGATCGTTTAACATCAACAAGAATTCCAATGTCAGATGATGTAATTAAATCACTGGCCCAATCTGCCACAAAGATGTTGCCTCAGGAAGAACTCGCCGGGGTGAAAAGAAAGAAAAGCTCACTGTTCATTGGTGTGCCTAAAGAAACCTCTTTGCAAGAGAGGAGAGTGCCATTGGTGCCAAATGATGTAGAGTTATTGGTCAATAATGGGCATGAGGTCTATATTGAAAGTAAGGCAGGTGAGAAAGCCAACTTTAGCGATAATGACTATAGTGAAGCAGGGGCAAGTGTTGTTCCTTCCAGAGAAGAGGTGTTCAAAGCGGATATCATCTTGAAGGTTGAGCCACTTTCCCATGATGAGATAGACATGATGAAGAGAGGGCAAACCTTGATCTCAGCTCTGCAGCTTCCCGTTCAGCCAAAGAACTTCTTGCAAAAAATGATCGATAAGAGGATCACTGCCATTGCTTATGATTTTGTGCAAGATATTGAAGGCAGACTTCCGATCATACGTGCGATGAGCGAGATTGCCGGAAATACAGCTGTCTTGATCGCCGCTGAATATCTGAGCAATGTGAACGAAGGTCAAGGAATGATGCTGGGTGGGATCTCCGGTGTGAAACCTACAGAGGTAGTGATCATAGGTGCAGGAGCAGTTGCTGAATTTGCAGCTAGAGCTGCAATTGGACTAGGTGCCACTGTAAAGGTGTTTAGCAACAATACTTCTAAGCTCAGAAGACTTCAGGAAGGTGTGGGCTGTAGGATCTATACCTCTACTTTTCAACCCAAAGTATTGGAAAGAGCCATGGAAACAGCTGATGTTGCCATTGGTGCAGTTCGCTCTGAAACAGGAAGATCACCAGTTATTGTGACAGAGAATATGGTGAGGAAAATGCAGGATGGTTCTGTTATCGTTGATGTGAGTATTGATCAAGGCGGTTGTTTTGAAACCTCCAGAGTAACCAATCATGCTAATCCTGTTTATACTGAGCATGGAGTGATCCATTATTGTGTGCCGAATATTGCATCAAGGGTTGCAAGAACTGCTTCCTATGTACTAAGTAATATTTTCGCTCCGGTGATCCTTTCCGTTGGAGAGGGTGGTGGAGTAGACCCAAGTATCAAGGAAATGTTGTCTATTCGTTCAGGTATATATTTATACAAAGGCATGCTAACCAATAAATATTTGGCAGAGAACTTCAAGCTGCCTTATAAAGATCTTGACTTATTGTTGGCAGCCATATAGGAAGTTTGAGTGCGAGTATTGAGCAAAGGGCTCTAATCCATTTACCATATTTGTAATTCATAATTGTTAATTGACTGATGACCTTTTGGAGAAGATTTAAATTGTACTTAATTGGAGTAGGACTGGGCCTGATCGCTGTTTGGGTCATGTTCAGTCAAAGCGAAAGACCTTCCTGGACTCCTGAAGGAAGAGTATTGTTATTCATTGATAGTTCTGATCAGTCATTCTCTGAAAGGGCTATTTGTCAGCTGAAATGTCTGGAACTTGATTCTCTGGGGCTTATGGAAATCCAGTCAAATGCCAGTGTAAACTTTTCTGAAAGTAATACCAGAAAGAAACCTTGCCCTGTTTATCAGCTTAGCAGCAAATTTGAAAAGCAAGAGTTTAAGCTAATCTGGCAGGTTTGTGAGAGTGATGAGAAAGCAGAGCTGATTGCTATTCAACAGTTAGGTAAGGATTGTAGTTGCAGTTAAGTTTGCCAAGTGTGGAAAAAGAACAGATAATTGAATTAGCAAAGAATTTAAGAAAACCCGAAGGAGAGTTTGGGCTTGAGGTTGCTAGCGGAATGAATCAAGGAAACCGCGAAATGAACCTGAATGCACTAAAGATATTAAATCCTCAAAGCACAGATAAGATCCTTGAAATAGGAATGGGAAATGGAGCTTTTGTTTCCAATATTTTAGAGCATCATGAGGAGATACATTACACAGGGATAGATTATAGTGAATTGATGGTAGAAGAATCCATCAAAATGAACCAGAAGTGGATCGATCTTGCAAGAGCTGACTTTACTCATGGTGATATTGATGATCTGCCATTTGACGATAACTCATTTTCGGCAATCTTCACCGTTAACACCTTGTATTTTTGGAATGATCCGATAAAAACTCTGGAAGAATTGAAAAGGGTTTTAAGAAATTCCGGCAGACTTCTAATCTCATTCCGTCCCAAAGAAAATATGGCAAAGATCCCTGTGACAAAATATAATTTCAATCTCTATTCCCTAAAGGAAGTTGAAGAACTTATGGCAAAGGCAGGGTTTTCAAACATTAGATCAAATCAATTTCAAGAATCTCCATTGGACTTTGATGGTATTCTAATCGAGAAGGAAAGTCTTGTTGTTACTGGAATTAATTAAGAATTTTAAACTTAATAGCCAGATTCCAGATTCCAGATTCCAGATTCCAGATTCCAGATTCCAGATTCCAGATTCCAGATTCCAGATTCCAGATTCCAGATTCCAGATTCCAGATTCCAGATTCCAGATTCTAGATTCTAGACCGCTCCTAGCCTCAAGGTCATCGTTCCTTTCACCTTCTCGAACATATTTTGCGGACTGTAAGTACGCCAATTGAAATCGTTCAATTGTCCTCCCGAGGCAATATAGTAATCGATGTTCCCCGCCTTGATATCATCTAAGACATGATCTCTAAAATTGAGAAAGGCGATCCAACCATCTTCTACATCCTCAAACCACTCTTCGTAATAAGAATCATCTGAATAGTGAAAGTTGAAGATGTTCTCGCCGATAAGAATGAACTTATTGATCCCTTCAGCTATTAGCTCATCGATCAGATTTCTTTTGAAGAACATGATGTCATTGTAGAGGAGATCGTTCCATTCGCCAATCATTTCTATGATGGCATAGCCTTCGTCATAATCGGCCATGAGAACCTTCACAAATAGAGTAGGAGACTCGATCTCATCCCATTGAGGATGAATGCAGTGATCGTAGATAGCATGAGTGAATTCAAACTCACTATAGATCCTTCCGAAAAAAGGAGAGCGTTCATCTTCTGAAGCTATGTAATAGTCTCTCCAAGTATAGTGTGGTTCAATAGTGTGCATGCACTATCAAAGTTAATTAGTAATGTCGAATCGCAGATCGAACGGAGCCATATTTATTCAATAATTCCCTGGCCTCTTCATAACTGATTTCCAGTTCTTCAACCAACATTTGGATGCCCCTTTTTACAAGCTTGTGGTTGCTTAATTGCATGTCAACCATTCTATTGCCTTTAACCCTTCCCAACCTAACCATTACTGCAGTTGAGATCATGTTCAAGACTAGCTTTTGTGCAGTACCCGCTTTCATTCTTGTGCTGCCCGTTACGAATTCAGGTCCTACAATCACCTCAATGGGGAACTCAGCTGTCGCTGCCAATGGGGAACCTTCGTTGCAGGTAATACAGGAGGTTAAAATATTGTTCTCTCTACACCTTTTGATAGCTCCAACTACATAAGGTGTGGTTCCGGATGCGGCTATTCCGATTACGAAATCAGCTTCCGTTATGTGTAGATTTTGAAGATCCTTCCAACCTTGTTCTTCATCGTCTTCTGCAAATTCTACAGCTTTGCGAATAGCCTGGTCACCACCTGCCATTATTCCGATCACAAGATCATGACTTACTCCAAAGGTTGGAGGGCATTCTGAAGCATCTACTATCCCCAGCCTGCCGCTTGTTCCGGCTCCAATGTAGATCAATCTTCCTCCATCTTGAAGCTTTTTAACGATCATTGGAATAATAAGACTGATCTCGGGGATAGCTTCTTCTATTGCATAGGGAACTATCTTGTCTTCTTTATTGATGCTGTGCAGAATGGTCTCTACAGACATCTTTTCAAGGTCATTGTACTTGGATTCAGATTCAGTTGTGTTCTTTTCCATATTCCTTCAGTTATTTCCCGTATTCCTGTCTATAATACTCTATAAAATCTACAAGGTTTCCATTGAACTTCTCAGTAAGCTCATCTTCAAAGTAATAGGATTTCGACCGATAGGTTAGATAGCCGGTGAAGAATGCATTGTTAGGTTGAAACCTATCAAATTGCTCTTGGACCTTGATGGAATCTTCTTCATAGATGCTACTGGCAATTTCTATTCTTATGGCATCTATCATTTTATTCTTTAGATTTCGCTTTGTTTGAACATCCATATTCGGATCAAAGCTCTTGTAAAGAGAATCTAGTTTCAAAGCTCCTTTGTGAATGATCTTTCCCCATTTATTTCTTCTATCTTTTTTCTCTTCCATTCGCTTGATGGAAAGAGTATCTCCAATTGAAAGCAGGAATCTTTCAGCACCTTTCTTTCCAATAAAGCTTGCTAGATTTTCATTGAGTTCAACGGAGTCTTTTAGATAAATGCTTGCATGACATAATTCATGTATGATCAGATCGGCTAGTCTGGCACTGTCCTTTTCCAACATTGAAGTTAGGATCGGATCGCTGAAGATGCCCAAGGTAGACCAAGCACTTACTTCTCCAATATCAATATCATATCCCCTCGACTTCAATTCATCAGCTTCTTCTCTTGCTTTTTCATGGTCGAAGAATCCTTTGTATTCAAATTTCCCGGCAATGGGAAAGGACCACCGGTAGGGAGTTAGCTCAAATTCTGGACTTGCAGTTAACATCCAAAGTATAGCTTTCCCTTTTTGATCATAGATGCTATTATAAGAGGAAGTTTCTTTTAGTCCCAGACTATCTTCAGCATATTGTTTTACGGATCGTATCAGCCTAATTTTTCTCAGAAGAGAGTTGGGAATATCATTATCTTCAAGATATTCATCCAGGGGAACTGCCGCATTCAATACCTTGATCTGCCCAATGGCTTGTCCAATCCCATAAGAAACTGATCGATGGTGATAGATCAAATAGGCTGCAAGGAGAACTAAAATGCCTATGATCCATTTTTTCATTATTTCCCGGCTTCAGCAAGTATGTCCAGTAAGATGGGTTTTAAACCCGAAAAGAAGAATTCAACAGCAATTACCATAACGATCAAGCCCATCAAGCGCATCATTACCTTGTTTCCTGTTTCGCCTAACCAATTGCTCACTTTGCTTGAACCCCAAAGAACTAGATAAGAGATAAGGCAAACAATAAAGATAGTAGAGATTAGTATGGCCTTATGAACTGCTGTTTCAGAATCAGCCATCAGGACAATTGAATTGGTGATGGCTCCGGGTCCGCAGATCATAGGAATTGCGAGTGGAGTAATAGAAATATCACTGACATATTCTTTTCTTGCAGCACTTTTACTCAATTTCACCTTAGAAAGTCTTGCCTGAAGCATATCGTACCCCATCATAAAGAAGATGATTCCACCTACCATTCTGAAACTATCTACAGAGATCCCGAAGAATTTGAAGAGTAGTTGACCTGAAAAGGCAAAAGCGATCAGTGTTAGAAAAGCTACCAAATTGGCTTTTTGTGCGGTTATTCTCTTTTCTTCAGCACTCAAAGCAGAAGTCATGCTCATAAATACCGGCATGATCCCAAGAGGATTCATCAAGGTGATGAAAGAGGTAAAACACAAAAGGGCAAAACTCAAATAAGATTCCATAGGGGCGCAAAATTATACTTTCTACAGAGACTATTTAAATGTCAAGAAATGTTAAAAAGAGCAGTCACTATAATATATAAAACCCATAGTCGTTTTAAGGGTGGGAATAGTTAATTGGTTAGTAGATTGTTTCTAACAGGGCCTCGCAGAAATGCGGGGCTTTGTTTTATGTAAGAACAAAGAATAAAGAACAAAGAATAAAGAACAAAGAGAAAAGAAAATGGGATATCCAGATTCTAGAGTCCAGATTCCTAACTCTATTTCTTCCCTCTAACTTGCTTCTCTATCATATTGGGCTACCTCCTGGCCAAACTTCCTGTACATTTTAAGAATCACTTCTTTTTTCATCATCCACAGTCTTGCAAGACTTAAATTATCTTTTATCTTAGCCATAATATATAAAAAGACCTTAAAATCTTAAATTCATGATAATTATCATTTTTCAATGACTTTAGGGTCTATACTTTTGACCATAAATACACAAAACCATGAAGCGATTTACAATACCTGTCCTATTAGTTTCACTCGTACTTTTTGCTTGTGAAAGTGATTATCAAAAAGCCACTAAAGAAAGGGTGGCACAAAAAAAGGCCGAAGTTGAGGAAGAATCCAAGGTGCCGGCATCTGAAAGGATCACTCTTGATAATAAAGGAGTTGGTCCAATTAAGAACATTGAGTTAAGTGCGCAAATTGATGAAGAAATGGTAAAAAGGGGCATGGAGCTCTTTAAAACCAATTGCTCAGCTTGCCATAAAGTCGATAAAAGATTCATTGGACCATCACCAAAAGGTATCATGAAAAGAAGAAGTCCGGAATGGATAATGAACATGATCTTAGACCCACAGTTGATGGTGGAACAAGATAGATGCGCAAAGGATTTGCTTGTTGAATTTAACGGTGCAGCAATGGCAAACCAAAACATGACAGAAGAACAAGCAAGAGATATCTTGGAGTACTTCAGGACATTAGAATAAGATAAATATCTAACTACAAATTTCATTATCATGAAACAGTTTAAAATTCTTGCAGCAAGTATTGGACTGATACTATCTGCATCCTGCGGAACATCTCCCACTCAAGAAGCGGATATTGCAGAGGCTACTAGCCTTAGTAAAACTAGTGGACAAGCATTTATTGAGGATGATGTGTCCAATCCGAACATACTACAGATTGCTATTAAATCAGATGATCACAGTACACTAGTTGCCGCTGTTCAAGCTGCTGATCTTGAAAATGCACTGGTAAATGCAGGGCCATTAATGGTGTTTGCACCAGTAAATGCAGCTTTTGATGCATTGCCTGAAGGAACAGTTGAGGGTTTGCTTAAACCAGAGAACAAAGATCAGTTGGCGAACATCTTAAAATATCATGTGACTCCTGGAAATTATTCAAAGGATTTCTTGAAAAATTTTAAGAAGCTAGGACAAGCAAATGATCAGAATGTGATGGTTGAGGTGAAAGGGGATGATGTTTATGTTGGGGGAGCTAAGATCATTGCAAGTGTAAAGGCAAGTAACGGAATAATACATGTAGTTGATGCCGTAATACTCCCACCAAGTAAATAGTCTTATAATAACAAACACATAAAACAATGAATAAATTAAAAATAAAGATTGCCATATTTACCGCTGCTGGTTTACTGCTTGCAGGTTGCGGCGGGGAAATAAATAAAGGTAAAAAGAGCAATGGTGCTTTGTCAGCAAACGTTGCAGAGAAAGTTTATATAGCTCCAGGTGAGCAAGACGATTATTATGCATTCTTGTCCGGGGGATATAGTGGTAACCTAACTGTATATGGTCTACCATCTGGAAGAATGTTTAAGGAGATACCTGTATTTTCACAGTTTCCAACTTCAGGATATGGCTACTCTGAAGAAACACAGCCAATGCTAAATACTTCTTTTGGATTCATTCCATGGGATGATCTCCATCACCCTGATATATCTCAAACCAAAGGGGAACTAGATGGTAGATGGATCTTTGTAAATGGTAACAATACTCCAAGGATTGCAAGGGTTAGTTTAAGCACTTTTGAGACTGAGGAAATTATTGAGATCCCTAATAGTGCTGGGAATCATAGTTCTTCCTTTATTACAGAGAACACTGAATATGTTGTTGCAGGTACTCGATTTGCTGTTCCTGTTCCCCAGAGAGATATTCCAATCAGCGATTATAAAGGAAACTTTAAAGGTGCTTTGACCTTTATCTCTGTAGAGCCTGAGCATGGACATTTGGATATTAAATTCCAATTGATCATGCCAGGATTTAATTATGACCTATCTAGACCCGGTAGAAACAAATCTCATGGATGGTTCTTTTTCTCAACCTATAATACAGAAGAAGCAAATACTTTGTTAGAGGTAAATGCTTCTCAAAATGATAAAGATTTTATCGCGGCAGTTAATTGGAAAAAGATTGAGGAATATGTAAATAATGGTGGTGGAGAAATGGTGACTGCTAGCTATGCACATAATGTATATGATGAGTCAACGCATACAGCCACATCTACCCTGAAAAAGGAGGTGCTTACAGTTGATCCTACCATGGTGCCTGGAGCCATTTATCTGCTTCCAACTCCAAAATCACCACATGGATGTGATGTAGATCCTTCCGGACAATACATTATAGGGAGTGGAAAACTCTCAGCTGATATTACCGTTCACTCCTTTGATAAGATGATTGCAGCCATAGAGGCAGAAAAATTTGCAGGAGAAGCTTATGGAATACCAATTTTAGCTTTCGAGGATGTAATGGAAGGGACTGTGAAAAGTGGTGGATTAGGTCCATTGCATACAGAATTTGATAACAATGGAAACGCTTATACTACTTTCTTTATTTCTTCTGAGGTTGTTAAATGGAAGCTCGGAACCTGGGAGGTTGTTGATCGTCAACCTACATTTTACTCTGTAGGTCACTTGATGATTCCGGGAGGTAATTCAAGAAAACCATACGGAAAATACTTGGTGGCAATGAACAAGATTACTAAAGACAGGTACTTACCAACCGGTCCTGAAATGGAGCACTCAGCTCAAATCTATGACATATCAGGGGAAAAGATGGAATTGCTATATGATTTCCCAACGCATGGTGAGCCTCATTATGCAGCCGGCTGTTCTGCTGATCTCTTAAGAGATAATTCTAAGAAGATCTACAGGCTCGATGCCAATAAGCACCCTTATGCCGTAACAAATCCTGCTGATGCTAGAGTAGAGAGAGATGGGAATGTAGTCCATATATATATGGCAACCATCCGCAGCCACTTTACACCAGATAATATTGAAGGAGTCAAGGTTGGAGATAAGGTGTACTTCCATGTTACAAATCATGAACAAGATTTTGATGTGCCTCATGGAATTTCTATGATAGGTGCACAAACCTCTGAACTATTGATTATGCCTGGTCAGACCAAATCTTTCCTTTGGGAGCCCAAAAGAGTTGGTGTATGGCCATTTTATTGTACAGACTTCTGCTCTGCATTGCATCAAGAGATGCAGGGATATGTGAGGGTATCTCCAGCAAGTTCGGATATTGAATTGTCCTGGACTGTTGGAGGGGACTTGGGAGAGTAATCTCTAAAGTCGTTTCAATTGTGGTGGGATGGAAAGGGAACCCTTTCCATCCCTTTCACTAAGCCATAATAGAGCTAATAGATAATCTCATTTTTAAAGCTAGGAACATGAAGAAGGCAAGTGTTTTAATGATTATTGGATCACTTATGGTACTCAGTCTATTTGTATTTCCCATGTGGAATATAATGCTAGGAGCACCGCAATATCCCGAACCCTTAGGAATAAATATCTATATCAACGGATTGCAAGGGCAAAGCGAATTTGATATCCAAAATATTGATGGTTTAAATCACTATATTGGAATGAAAACTTTGCCAAAGCCTGAAGATATGTGGGAGTTCACTGTTTTTCCAATAGTAGCTCTTAGTATGGGCTTAATGGGGATATTAGTTGGAATTCTGGCCTTTATGGATAAGTTAAAACCACAATGGTTTTTATATTGGTTTGTATTGATGAGTATTCTTGGAGTATTGGGTGTATATGATTTTAGTCAATGGCTTTATGATTATGGTACAGATCTCGATCCAAATGCCATTATGAAACTGCAAAATCCTGATGGTACACCTATGAAGTATAATCCTCCTTTATTTGGGCATAAGAAACTATTGAACTTTGATGCCTATTCTTACCCCCATATTGGAGGTGTTCTTCTCTGGATAGGTATGATGCTTACCCTAGCTTCATACTTTGTGGGAAGACAGTCTTGTAATTACAAATAGAGATGAAGCTAGTTAGTACATTTTATCTACTAATGACCCTAATGTTGCTGGTATCTTGTAAACAAGAGCCAAAGCCAATAGATTATGGGGTTGATGCTTGTCATTTCTGCAGGATGACAATAGTAGATAAGATCCATGGGGCAGAGATGGTTACAGACAAAGGAAAGATCTTCAAGTTCGATGCAGCAGAATGTTTGTTTAGGTATATGAATGATATAGAAGTTGGAGAAAAGCACTTGTTCTTAACCAACCATTTTGAAAATCCTGGAGAATTGATACCAATGAAGGAAGCAATGTATTTACAAAGTGAAAACTTACCTAGTCCAATGGGTGCCTTTTTAACTGCTTTTAGATCGAAGCAAAAAGCAATAGAAATCAGAGAAGAAAAGGGTGGAGTAATCTCAACTTTTTTAGAAATGAAAGAAAAATTTAAAGATTAATATGATGAAAAGATTAGAATTATTACTCATCATCTTTGCCATGATCGTTGGCCAAGAGTTATCAGCTCAAACAAAGGAATACTGTGTTCATTGCAATATGATCATCGGAGATGATCTGCACAAGGCACAGGCAGTACTTGAAGGAAAGAATCTCGATTTTGATGCTATTGAGTGCCTTTTTAATTTCCTAAAGAAGGAAGCTGATCTAACTGAAATGAAAGTTATAGACTACACTTCAGGCGAGTATGCAGATGCTATATCTTCCTATTATCTAAAAAGCAAAGGAATACCAAGCCCAATGGGTGCTAACCTTTCAGCTTTTAAGAGCAAGAATGAAGCTGAAAAGATGAAGGTATTAAAAGGAGGAGAGATCTATAATTGGGATCAACTGAAGAAGAGATTTGAGGAATCTGATTTTGGGGACATTAATGGAGACCATCATCATCAACACAGTCGTCCAGATTCCCACGCACCTATTGGGGTCATGGGTGATCATCTTCATCATAAAGGTGGGCTAATGCTTTCATTTAGATATATGGGTATGAATATGAATGGCCTTCGGGACAAAGGAGGAATGGTAGATGATGAAAAGATCTATGATGATTATATGGTTGCTCCCCAATCCATGGATATGCACATGTATATGATTGGGGTAATGTATGCACCAACAGATAGATTGACCTTGATGGCCATGCAGAATATTGTTGAAAATAATATGAATCTGAACGCAAGGATGAGAATGATGATGAATATGGGAAGTCAAATGGGAGGTATGATGAATGGTATGATGGAAACGAGGACCATGGAGAGGGAGTTTAGCACCTCCTCCAATGGATTTGGAGATTTGAAACTATCTGCCCTTGTTGGACTAGTCCAAAAGAAAAACTCATCTCTTCACTTAAATTCTACGGTAAGTTTTCCATTAGGCTCAATTAAAGAGAAAGGAGATACTCCCATGAATGAGGATATAAAACTCCCCTATAAGATGCAATTGGGATCTGGTACTTATGATTATTCCTTTGGCGCTACTTATAAAAGGATATATAATAAATTTTCTCTTGGTTGTCAGTTAATTGGTACACTGAGAACAGGAAAGAATACAGAAAGATATCGATTGGGAAATTATGCCATTGGTAATCTATGGGGAGCCTATCTGCTGAGCAAGAAATTTAGTTTGTCGGCAAGGGTTCAAGGTGCAATAGAGGATAAAATCCAAGGATCAGACCCTGATCTAAACCCAATGATGGCTACACCAGCCAATCCTAATAATTATGGAGGTGAATATTTGCGATCATTCCTCGGAGTTAACTTTGCCTTCAATGAAGGAAGTTATTGGAGCAGATTCAGACTTGGAGCAGAGGCAGGTGTTCCTTTAGCTCAAGAGGTCAATGGATATCAAATGAATGAAGAATATAGTTTTACTTTAGGGTTGAAATATAGTATCCTATAAGAATTCATGGCTAGAGGTTTACGAACCATTTCATTCCTATTTGCACTTCTCCATTTCGGAAATTTATTTTCCATAAATGTTTGTGAAAGCTGTCCAATTAGCTCCATTGAGGAAGCACTGAAAGTGTGTTCAAGAGGTGATACGATCCAATTAGCTTCTGGAGTATACAAAGAACATGACTTGTTAATTGATAAACCTCTTACTATAATAGGTACTGACCTTCCAACCATTGATGGAGAAGAGAAAGGTGGTGTGTTTAGGATTGAGGCAGATAGTGTTTGTATACAGGGTCTAAGGATCATTAATGTTGGTGTAAGTTTTACAAGTGACCATGCAGCAATTCGTGTGTATAGAAGTAGAGACTTCATAATAGAAGATGTACAGCTAGAAAAACTGTTCTTTGGGTTCTTGATTGAAAAGTCTTCCCATGGTACAATTCGAAATAATCAGATCCATGGGCTTGCTAAGAGTGAGTATAATTCCGGAAATGGAATTCACCTATGGTATTCAAAGAATATTAGGATAGAAGATAATTTAGTAGAAGGGGTAAGGGATGGAATTTATTTAGAATTTGCAGACTCTGTATGGGTAATTAATAATGCTAGTAGGAATAATCTGCGATATGGATTGCACTTTATGTTTTCGAATCATAGCAACTATAACAATAATGTCTTTGAAAATAATGGAGCAGGAGTAGCTGTAATGTTTTCAAAGTTCATCAAAATGAATGCAAATGTTTTTAAACATAATTGGGGAACTGCCTCTTTTGGTTTACTGCTGAAAGAGATCAATGATCTTGAGGTGATTGATAATCTTTTTGAAGATAACACTATTGCCATAAGTGTTGAGGGGGCCAATAGAGTGCTTTACTCAGGTAACATATTGAAAGGCAATGGCTGGGCAATCAAGGTGAGAGGAGCTTGTTATTCTAATTTATTTATCAAGAATCAATTTTTAAATAATTCATTCGATCTATCATATAATAGTAGAATGAATGACAATGTCTTCAAGAAGAATTATTGGAGTGATTACAGCGGGTATGATCTAGACAAAGATGGAATAGGGGATGTGCCCTACCGACCGGTAAAGCTCTTTTCATATATTGTTAATCGTACTCCAGAGGCAATCGTTTTATTGAGAAGCTTATTCATTGATATCATTGACTTCTCTGAAAGAGTATCACCAGTCTTTACTCCCGATGAATTAAAAGATGAACAACCTTTAATGCGACCGTTATGATAGAAATTAAGGGTATATCAAAGCAATTCAATAAAAACACAGTATTATCAGGCTTGGACGCAACCATAAATAGAGGGGATGTTGTGGCCATTCTTGGACCTAATGGATCTGGAAAAACTACCTGAATTAAATCTATTCTTGGTATGGTCATCCCTGATAATGGACAAATTACTATCAATGGCGAAGATATAAATTCATCACCTTTATATAGGAACCAGATCGATTATCTTCCACAAATAGCCAACTTCCCATCCAACTTAAAGGTAAGTGAATTGTTGAAAATGATCAATGACATAAGAGGTGGTAGTGCCAGAGAGGTGGAATTAATCGAATTATTTGGCATTGAAAAATTTCTCAGTAAGCGTCTGAACAATCTATCAGGTGGAACAAAACAAAAGGTCAATATTGTAATGGCGTTCATGTTTGATAGTCCAATTCTCATACTAGATGAACCAACAACCGGCTTAGATCCGCTAGCTCTTATTAAACTGAAATCATTGATAAATGAAGAAAAGACAAAAGGTAAAACCATATTGGTGACCTCGCATATAATGAGTTTTGTTGAGGAAGTAGCAACCAAGATCATTTTTCTTTTGGAAGGTAAGAGCTATTTCAATGGTAGTATGACAGAAATAAAAGATCAAACAAAACAGGAAGATCTTGAACATGCAATTGCAACCTTTTTAGAAGATAGACATGCATAAAGTATTAAAATATAGTTTTTATGACTTGGGAAGGAGCAGATGGAGTTATATCTATTTTCTCTTTTATTTGCTCTTAGGATCGGTCTTACTCTTCCTGAATAACGATTTGGCAAAAGCAGTCATTACATTAATGAATGTGATTATCATCTTAGTTCCCTTGATCGGTACCATTTTCGGAGTGATGTATTACTACAACTCACTAGAGTTTACCGAATTACTCTTAGCTCAACCCATAAAGAGAAGAAACATCTTCCTAGGGCAATATTTAGGAATATCAATATCACTTTCACTAAGTCTCTTTTTGGGTATTGGGATTCCGTTCTTGCTCTATGGTATTTTCAAATCTACAGTAGTTTTTGATTTCATTTTTTTATTAATCAGTGGTGTCTTTTTAACCTTCATTTTCGTAGCATTAGCCTTTTATCTTTCGCTTAGGAATGAGAACAAGATCAAAGGATTTGGGTATGCTGTTTTATTGTGGCTTTTTATGGCAGTTGTATATGATGGATTATTCCTAATGTCATTGATTATTTTTGAGGACTACCCACTGGATAGATTTTCCCTAATAGGAACTCTCTTAAACCCAGTAGACCTTTCTAGAACATTAATTCTACTAAAACTAGACATCTCCGCTTTAATGGGTTATACAGGTGCAGTGTTTAAAAATTTTCTTGGTACATCATTAGGAATGATCATTTCTCTGTTTTCTTTGTTATTGTGGGTAATTGTTCCGGTTCTTGCATTTCTTAATAGAGCCAGAACAAAAGATTTTTAGATTACTATGCTTTCGAAGTCCGCAAAATATGCCATTAGGGCGATGGAATTTCTTGTTGCTAACTCAAACCAAGAGAGTAAGTTCAGATCGGCAGAGATAGCTGCTAGTATTGAAGTCCCTCAACCTTTCCTATCTAAAATTCTACAAGATCTAAGCAAAGGAGGTTTAGTAACTTCCCTAAAAGGGCCAACTGGTGGCTTTTTTATAAGTAGTCAGAATAGAGATAAAACTCTTTGGGATGTTGTACTTTGTATAGATGGTGACACCAGATTTAATGAATGCTACCTAGGTAGGAGAGAATGCAATGCCAATAACCCTTGCTCTATTCATGATATTGCTGTTGAGTTTAGGTCAACTCTTTACGAGGATCTTAAGAGTAGGAGAATTGAATGGTTGAAAGAGTAAGGTCATTCATTATTGAAACCATCTTCTTACTTGTGTTTGCAAGACGAAATACATTTTGCTTAAGGAAGCAAAAAGACTGTAATTGTTCAGATTTATTACTCTAGATTTGTCACCCAGACCAGTCATCCTTGCTGGGTACTCTTGGCGACAGGAGTGCAGGGAGTCTAAAGAACCAAATCCTATTTCTTCCCTCTAACTTGCTTCTCTATCATATCCCACATCTCAGATGGTATTGCATCCAAACCGGTAAACTCTCCGGCATTGTAGATCCATTCACCTCCGTCGATGGTCACCACTTCTCCATTTACATAGGCTGAGAAATCTGACATCAAATAGGCAGCCAGGTTGGCTAGTTCTTGATGAACGCCATATCGTTTCAAGGGAATTCTGTTTAATGGGTCTAATTTCTCCTTTAACCCCTCTGGAAATAGGCGACTAAAGGCACCTTGTGTTGGAAATGGTCCGGGGGCAATGGCGTTAGACCTGATCTTGTATTTGGCCCACTCTGCAGCTAATGATCGAGTTAAGGTTAGAACTCCTGCCTTTGCTATGGCAGAAGGAACTACAAAGCCGGAGCCCGTCCAACTATAAGTTGTTACAATATTTAGAATATTGGCGGGAATCTTCTTTTCGATCCAGTATTTTCCCATCAAAAGAGTGCAATTGTAACTACCCTTTAAAACAATGTCAACGATCACATCAAAGGCTTTTGGAGACAACCTTTCCGTGGGACTGATAAAATTTCCTGCAGCATTGTTGACCAATCCATTGATCTCTCCATATTCTTCAATGCCTTTTGCAATTACATTCTCAACCTCTATTGGTTTGCGAACATCACATGCAATTCCAATGATGTTTCCTCCGGTTGCTTCTTGAAGCTCTTTTACGGTTGCATCCAATACATCTTGCTTCCTGCTGCAAATGATCAAATTAGCACCCAATTCCATAAAGTACTTGGTCATGGATTTTCCCAATCCGGTTCCGCCACCTGTTACTAAGATCGTTTTACCCTTGAGTTCATTGTCTTTGAACATGGGTTTTGAATATTTTTCTTGAGTACTCATATTAGAATTCCTCCTCTTTCTTATTGTTCTTGGTAAAAAGTGAGGTCATGAAAGAAAGGACCAGACTAAATAGTAATGCCCACCAAAATCCATCCACAACAAATCCATCAATAAGTGAATCAGCCAGAATGATGATAAAGGCATTGATCACCAAAAGAAATAATCCAAAGGTGAGGATGGTAAAAGGAATGGTAATGATTATCAGCAATGGTTTTAGGAAGGTGTTCAAAAGTCCGAGAACAATGGCAACACCCAATGCCGACCATAAGCTCTTGACTTCAACTCCCGGTATCACATAAGCTAAAAAGACCACCAATATAGTTGTGAGAAATAGTTTTGTTAACCAATTCATATTCTAAATTATTAAGGTGAAACAACTTGCATCAATTGCGCACAAAGGATTGCTCCAAAGGTTCCAACTGCATATCCAAAGACTGCCAGCAGAACTCCAACCGGTGCAAGGGCAGAACTAAATGCCGAGGCAACAATGGGAGCAGATGCAGCTCCTCCGACATTGGCTTGAGAGCCAACAGCAACAAAGAAGAATGGAGCTTTGATCAATTTGGCTACAGTTAGTAAAATGATCACATGAACTAACATCCAAACCAAGCCAACCAAAAATAATCCAATATTATCGAAGATAGCCATAATGTCCATTTTCATCCCTATAGTAGCTACTAGAATATATAGGAAAGCTGATCCGAATTTTGAAGCCCCTGCACCTTCATACTGCTTTAGTTTGGTAAAAGAGAAGGCTACTCCCATTACGGTTGCAACCACTACTATCCAAAAGAAATGACTAGCCATAGAGGTCAAGCGATATGCTTCCAATATCTCTTTCTTACTTTCCATGAATGGAGTAACCAGGTCTGCTATTAAATGAGCAATGGCAGTTCCCCCAAAACCAATGGCGCAAATGATCATAATATCAGTTAAGGTAGTTACCTTGGCAATTGATGCATGATAATTTTGAACTTTTTCTTTTAACTCTGTAATTGCTGAGGTGTCACCTTTAAAGAAACCATCGATCTTTTCTGCCATCCCTGCCCCGATCAATAGGAAAGCCATCCATATATTAGCAACTATTACATCCACTGTGATCATTGCAGAGAAAAGTTCATCGCTGGCTCCATAGATCTCTTTCATGGCTGTCTGGTTGGCACCTCCACCGATCCAGCTTCCCGCTACTGTGGCTAATCCTCTCCATACTTCATCAGGACCGCTTCCTCCAACAATATCGGGAGCAAAGGCCGAAATGGCTAAAATGGCTATAGGTCCGCCTGCTACAATACCAATTGTACCGGCAAAGAACATGATCAATGCTTTGGGGCCTAATCTTAAAATTCCCTTGAGATCGATGCTCAAACAAAGCAATACCAAACTGCTAGGGAGTAAATACCTGGAGGCAACAAAATACAAATTGGAAGACTCCCCGGAAATCAGTCCAAATGAGTTCAATAAAGATGGTAAGAAGTAACATAGCAAGAGGGCGGGGATGATCTTGTAGAACTTTACCCAGAAATTGCTTTTTAAACTGGCAGTATAAAATACCAAAGCCAATAATCCGATCAAAATACCAATTACTGTTGCATCATTTGTAAAGACTGCTTGAGTCTCCATACTTCCTTCCATAGCCTTAGTTTACAATAGTTTTTGACTTCAATTTAGTAGGACAAAATAGGAATAATAAACCTTTATTCATCTTTTTCGTAAAGATGAATTCAAGGTATTCGCAATGCAAAGTAGACAAGCTAGTTTAATGGAGCAAAAAAGAGAAGGGTCAGAGTCAGGAGCAGCCAACAAAGGTGGTGGATTGAGGATCTCAAGAACAACCATGCCCGATGAAAAGGCTGTTTCCTCGTCTGACAGCTCCGGAAAAGATGATCACCTTCTCAAAATTTTAAATCAACATTCAAGAGAGATCTGCATCGTCCTCAATCTTGAGGGTAGGATCAAGTATTGTAGTCCGGCTATTAAGGATCAGCTGGGTTACGATGCATCTCGCATGATCGGTAATAATATCAAAGAATTGATCCCTGTGCAGCAATGGGTTGCTTTTAGAGCAGCTTTGAGGGCAAGTGAAGAGGACTCTTCTGAACCTATTATCATTGATTGTGGCTTTATAGATATCAATGATAAAAGACATAGTTTCAGTCTTTCTGTCGTTGATCATAGGCATCATCCTCTTATTGAAGGATATATTATCCATGCCCATAAGATCAGCAGGGTAAAAAGATTAGAGCAGAAATTGAGTCTGCACGACCTTGCTATTGAAACCATTAAGGATGCAGTGATCATTGTAGATCCGGGAATGAAAAAGTTCGTTTTTGCGAATAAGGCATTCTACGAATTGAGTGGGTTTACAAAATCTGAAGTGATGGGCGGAAAGTTGGATCTTTTTAAATCACCTTACTCAGAGATGCTTTTTGACGAGCAGACTGATGCCAAAGAGATCGAACGTTTTCTCAAAGCCTTAAAGAACAGAAGGAAGTTTCAAGGAAGGATCTATAGCAAGAAGAAGAATGGAGAGGTGTTTTATAATCGAATGACCTTAAGTCCGGTGATAGATCATAATGATGAATTGCAGTATTATATTGTAACTGCAAGGGAGGTGAAGAGAAGAAAGCGATAAGTGAGGGTAAGCTAAAATCCACGATTTATTAAGCAATACAACTAGAAATATCTGAGGTCTAGTATTTCTCTCTTACAATAAGTTCTTACGGATATCTAGTAGGTCATTGACCTTATCTTCCTCCTTGATCTGGTTGTATGAATAGATCAAATTGTTGATCAAGCGGTTGACAACATCAACTTTAGAACAAGGCAAATAGAAATGCGATTTTACTTCTAGCTTCAATTGTTCTAAGAACTCATCAATGTCTTCCATTTGAAAGAAGCTCCCCTGATTAAATAGGTTTATATAAAAGAGAATATTGTCAGGGTCGTTCTTATCTCCAAAGGGCAGAGGCAGGTCAGCATAAGCCAATACAAAATGTTCAGGAAGATTCACTCCGTATATTGGGATCTTCAGCCTCTCTGCAATTTCAAGATAAATGATCGCCAAGCTGATCGGACTACCTCTTCTGCTATCCAATACCTGATTGATATAGGCATTCTTTGGATGATAGTAATCATTCTTATTGCCTTTGAAGCCATAGATAGAGAAGAAGATCTTATTGATGATCCCCGCCTTTTCCATGGCAGTATAGTTGGGGTTGAGTTCTATCCAGATGTCTTGAGTAAGCTGATCTATAAAATCGCGAACTCTTCCCTCATCCAAATCGGGGTATTGATATTTGGCAATAATAATGGCAGCGTCCAGATAACTTCCTTCTTCCTTTTTCCATCGCATGAGCTGGGCTCCAACATCTGAGATCTGGATCCTATGTATGAGGTTCTCAACTCTGCTTTGAATATTCTGATCGTATGATTTTTCCCATTTTTCTTCTAAAATGGGAACGATATCATTTCCAAATTGCAGGATCTCTCCTTTGATCTGATCAAATATGAATTGATCAGGATCATCTAGAAGACTTATGAGAGCGTCAAGTTTTGATCTTTTTGCCATCTATGAACAAAGATAGAACTTGACTTTTCAGATATTCTTTGAGAAAATTTAGTTATTCACCGCCATTTGTTCAATCTGATGGAATATTGATCAGATCTTGGCTAATACATTCTCGATCAGCTCCTTCATAGAAGCCTTGTAATTCTTGCTAAATGAATTAGCAGAACGATTGGCTACTACAAGACAAATGGTACATGCATCATGGCCTAATAAGCTAGATAAACCGTAAAGGGCAGAGGTTTCCATCTCATAGTTGATCACCCTCATTCCATTATGTGAGAAATTAGCAAATGCAGTATTTTGATCCTTCATGGCTGGCTGCAATCTGATAGATCTGCCTTGTGGAGCATAGAAACCCGGAGCTGTTAGGGTGATCCCTGTCCTTATACCCTCAATTTGCATGAATTTTTCTTTCATTTCAGCAGAGCCACTTACCAAATAGGGTCTGTTCAGATTTTTCCAATTGGTTTGAGAGATAAAAGCCTTCATCAGCTCTTCTTCATCTTTGTTCATACTAAACTGATAGAAGTTTAGCAGTCCATCCATGCCTATGGCATGAGATGAAAGTACGAATTGATCAGCAGGTACATCCTTTTGGATAGATCCGCAGGTTCCGATCCTAAGAATGTTCAGTTTCGTGTGGATCTTTTTAGGTACCCTCTTCTTCAGATCCACATTGACCAGAGCATCCAGTTCGTTCATGACAATATCGATATTGTCTGTGCCAATGCCTGTTGCCATAACGGTTAGGCGCTTGCCATTCAAAGTGCCGGTATGGGTGATGAACTCTCTATTCTCAACAGTATGTTCTATAGTGTTGAAATAAGAAGAGATCAATTTTACTCTACCCGGATCTCCTACAACGATTATGTCCTTAGCGATCTGATCTGGATGAAGCTTTAGATGGTAGATAGAACCGTCATCATTTAGTATTAGCTCTGATGGGTGGATCATTGAAATAATTTTTGCTAATCTACGAATCACAGTATATAAGACTCCTATTTTTTGTCCCAAAAGGAATAATTTCGATAAATTCGAGGCAAATAAATACAACCATGAAGAAAGCATTTGAAGTCAATAAAATTTTAGTTCCACTTGATTTTTCACCTACCTCTCATATCGCTCTTGAGCATGCAGCTTTATTTTGCTCTAAATTCAATGCGAGCTTGCATCTATTGCATGTATATAAAGGGAGAGATATAGATATTTTACCTGATGTCACCACTCCACGAACCGATCAAGATGAACTAAAGAAGAGGATTGGAAATGAACTGAACAGTATTGCTTCAAAGTTCAATGTTGCTTCAACTGTTGAAGTTAGGGAAGGAAGTGTGGCCAAGGAAATTACTTTGGCAGCTAGAGAAGCTGAAGCCAGCATGATCATTATGGGTACGCATGGTACAAGTGGTATAGAAGAGTTCTTCATGGGTAGCAATGCTTACCGAGTAGTGAACTCTTCAGAATTGCCTGTCTTAACAGTTCAAAAACCAGTCAATGACGGTGTTTACAAAAAAATATTCATTGGCATTGATAGTTCAACTCATACCAGAGATAAAGTATCACATGTTGCTGCTATCGCAAAAGCTTTTGGATCTAAGGTTCACGTTTCTGCCCTTGTTACTGAAACACATGAGGAAGAAGGAAAGATCTTCAATATAAAGATCAAACAGATCATGGAATATTTGGAACATCAAGGTGTTGAGTTCGAACATGATGAGGTTCACGGAGATGACATAGCAGAAATGGTCATGGACAAAGCCAAGGACGTAAATGCTGATCTGATCTCTATTATGACGGAACAAGAAGCCAGAACAGGACTATTCGTTGGAGAATATGCTCAAAGGATCGTAAATCATTCAAAAATTCCCGTTTTGAGTGTTACTCCTTTTGAAATTGTTGACCATTTCTCTCAGTCTGATCTTGGAGGCGACTATAGACCTTTTTATATCTGATCTTAAAATAAAGGCAAGGCATGCTTGCAGAAATTATCACCATTGGTGATGAAATCTTAATTGGCCAAACCGTTGATACAAATTCCGCTTGGATAGCAAAGGAGCTGAACAGGATAGGTATATCCCTGCTTCAGATAAGATCTATTCAAGACAAAAGAGATAGTATCATTCAGGCATTGGATTCAGTTTTTCCGGAAAGCTCTCTAGTAATAATGACCGGAGGATTAGGTCCGACAAAGGATGATATCACTAAGAAGGTCTTGGCTGATTATTTCAATACAGAACTTAAAAGGAATTCTGAGATCCTTGACCGAATTGAGGACTATTTTATTCAAAGGGGAAGGGATATCTTAGAAACCAATAGGATGCAAGCGGACCTGCCGGAGAATGCCACTATTTTGCCCAATTTGTTAGGCACGGCAAGCGGGATGTGGTTTGAAAAAGAGAATACCATATATGTGAGTATGCCCGGAGTTCCCTATGAGATGAAAGGGATCATGAGCAATGAAGTGATTCCGAGATTGAGCTCTCAATTTAA
>JAUIGQ010000137.1 GCA_030429925.1 Bacteroidia bacterium
TGATGGGCATAGGTATTCGCACATTATTGACCCTAGAACCGGATATCCGGCAGAAGGCATCATAAGTGTTACTGTATTTGCTCCAAAAGCTGAGCTCGCCGATGCCTTGGCAACAGCCATTTTTGTAATGGGGATCGATGTAGCCATCAACATGGTTGAGCAGCTAGAAGGGGTCGATTGTCTTATTGTAGATTCAGAAGGAACCATTCATCAATCCAATGGGATTAACATCAAATTTTCAGAATGAAAAGAATATTCTATCTCATTTTACTCTTTAGCTTATTCTCTTGCACAGTGGTAAAAGAATACGAGAAGGTGAATTTGAATGATCCGGATATGGATCTTTCCTCTCGTAAATCAAATAAGTTCGAATCAAATTTTCATTCATACAGAGAGGCGGCATCAGGCGCCAATGAAGGAAAAACCGGAGGAGGTTGTGGCTGTAACTAATTTGAAATATCTCCTTTTTTTACTGCTCTTATCTACATGGAGCATAGGAGCCTTTACTCAAGAATATACAAAGCGTGTTCTTGAAAGCACAGAGGTTGATATCTTAATGGGTTATTATGAGCAAGATGGGAATCATGCAGCTGTTTCTGGTGGACTAGGAGAAGAGAGGCTCACTGACATCAGTCCTTCTATTATTGTTTCTGTTCCTCTAAGTGCTGATGAGATATTAAGGATCGATGCAACTGTTTCTGCCTATACCTCGGCATCTTCAAGTAATATTAATCCGTTTGATGGCAAGGGCAAAGCAGACCCATTTGTTGCATCTACCGGTGCCTCTTCAAATGATCTTTGGTTCAATTCCAACCTTTCCTACACAAAGTACTCAGACGATCGGAATAAGATCCATTCATTGAAGGTTTCTATTTCCAATGAGTTTGATTACTCTTCTATCGGTATTGGGGGGTCTACCAGCAGATTGTTCAATGAGAAGAACACTGAGATCGGGATCTCTGCCAATGCATTCTTCGACCAATGGAGAATCATTTATCCTTATGAGCTTCGATATTATGAAGAACTGGGATCAGCCAGCAAGGCATCAATTGGAGACTCTTATACAATAACCGGCTATTCTGCCTACCAACCGAATTTCAATACCTTGAACAGTGACAAGAGAAATTCCATATCGGGTGGTATAATCTTAAGTCAGATCCTAAGTAGGAGCATGCAAGGTTCATTATTATTTGATCTGATCTATCAGTCGGGCTTGCTGTCTACACCTTTTCATAGAGTATATTTTGCAGATGTTTCTAACTCTTATATCGACAATTTCCATTTAGCAGATGATATTGAAAGACTACCCGGTAATAGATTAAAAATGGCCTTTGGTGGTCGTCTGAATACCTATATCAATGAATTCCTGGTTCTCAGATCCTATATGAGATATTATCAAGATGATTGGGGAATAACTTCTTATACTGCTCAATTCGAATTGCCAATTAAGCTTTTTGGAAAATATACCATTTACCCTGCCTATAGATATTACAGCCAAACGGCAGCTGATTATTTCGCACCATATGATCAACATCTTTCAAGTCAAAGATATTATACATCAGACTATGATCTCTCTGACTTTAACTCCAACCAATATAGTCTCGGATTTAGATACAATGACCTACTTGGTGAAAAACATATTTCAATCTTTGCTATAAAGGCCCTTGATCTCAATTTTAGCTACTACGAGAGGAATATAAATTTTAAAGCTTTCGTTGTCTCAACGGGAATTAGCCTGGTATTAGATCCATAAGTTTTCTGGTGAAGAAGCTTAGGCAGCATTTATTCATAAGTAGTTGTCTATCAAACAAATGGTCTGGGCATGAAAAGAATTATCCTTCCTATTCTCCTCTTTGTATTTCAAATTGGATTTTCTCAAAGTTTTGATATTTACGTTTCTGACGCCGGAAACTTTAATAATGGTCCTTGGCAAATTCTAAAGTATGATGCCAATGGAGGAAATCCTCAAAGGGTAACGAACTCAAACCTTGGATGGCCGCAAGATATCTTATTCTTAGAAGACTCAAATCTAATGCTGGTCTCTAACCTTACCACCAATAACATCACCAAATACAATGCTACCACCGGCGCATATCTCGGAGTTTTTGCTAGTGGTATATCAGGCACTACCAGAATGAAGATCGGTCCCGATTCAGCATTGTATGTTTTACAATGGTCGGGGAATGGCAGAGTTAAAAGATTTGATCTTGTAGGAAATTTTCTGGGCGATTTCACCACAGTAGGTGTTAGTCAGGCCATTGGCCTCGACTGGGATTCATCCGGAAATCTATATGTATCATCATACAATGGCGACCACGTTCGAAAGTTTGATACTTCCGGAACCGATATGGGCTTGTTCATTTCCGCTAACCTGGCCGGGCCAACCAATATATGGTTCAATGCTGCAGGAGAATTAATGGTATCCGACTATGATGGAGGAGCAATAAAACGATTTAGCTCTGCAGGCACCTACCTCGGAATTTTCGCAATGGGATTGAGCCAAAGTGAAGGAATTGAATTCTTGCCCAACGGGCATTTGATCATTGGCAACGGAGGAAATGGATCTGTTAGAGAATATGATAGTACCGGAACATATATTGGAAACATAGTAGCGCCTAGTGCAGGTGGATTGATTCGACCTAATGCCTTGCGGATCAGAATGAATACCTCAACTGGCATTATCGAAAAGAAGCTTCCCTCAGAATTCAATTTCAACCTGCTCAATAATCAATTAGAAGTTGCAGGCAATGATGGCTTCTCAGTAAAATGCCTAGATCTTCAAGGCAGAACTGTAGTTGAACAAGAGTGCTCAAGCTATTGCAGCATAAGTCTTCCAAGCATGGAAAGAGGAGTTTATCTTCTTCAATTTGTATCAGGAGAAAGACTAAGAGAAAGTCATAAGCTTTTTTATTCGGGAAAGTAACTCTTAAGCTTGCTTGAACTAGATTGGCAGATAACTGTTCCTCTTCATAAAAAATATGTTCTCACTATTTAAAAAAAGTACTGAAGAAGAAAAGCTCAGAAAGAAATACAAGAAGCTAATGGAGGAGTCTTTCAAATTCGCATCCACTGATAGAAAAAGGTCAGACCTGTTAAGAGCGGAGGCAGAAGAGCTTATGGACCAGATAGAAAAGGGCAAGGAAAAATAAAATGCCGGTAAGCGGTTAACAATCAGTCATTCAATTCAGCAAGGGTGGCCAAACCGTGAATATCAACCAATTGGATCTTCTTCCCATCTAAATGGATCAGCCCTTTCTTCTTAAGATCTGAAAGCAATCGTATAACAGCCTCTGTAGCAGTTCCCACCATACTTGCGATCTCTTCACGACTAAGTTTTACATCTATACAATCATCTTCGTCTAATCCGAATGTCTCCTTCAGCCACAAGAGCATTTCCGCTAATCGTTGCTTGGATGATTTTTGGGCCATATCTGTCAGGAGCCTGGAGGCTGTATGCCAATTCTTTGCGGTAAGCTCAAGCATATTCAAGCTAAAGCGAGGATCATCCTTCAAAAGTGAAAAGAACTCTTTGGCAGGAATAAAGCAAATTGAAGCATCTTCCAATGCTGTAGCTGTGGCCGCCAATGGCTTGTTGCTCAACATGGAGTTATAACCCATAACATCTCCAGCCTTTGCAAAACGCAAGATCTGTTCTTTTCCTTCAGCACCTGTTCTGCTCAATTTAACCTTCCCTTTGTTCACGCAGAATAAACCTCTTGGATAAGACCCTTCCTTAAAAATTGCCTCGCCCTTTGAATAAATATCACAGCTTTTCTCCTCATCAAGCTCGATCAATTGCTCTGAATTCAAGGAACAGAATACTGATTTATGTCTGGAGCCACAGCTGGCACACTTTGGATTTGGAACCCTTTTGCTCATCTTAGAGGTGGAATATGACAAATATCATACTTATCAACTTGATATAAAAGCAAATTTGCTTCAATATGAAAGGGTCTACTATTGATCAGAACATAAGTTGTTACCATTGCGGAGAAGCTTGCAGGGATGAGCAGATCCGGCAAGATGACAAAACCTTTTGTTGCTTAGGCTGCAAAACGGTTTACAACGTCCTCAGAAACAACAAATTAGACCAGTACTATCAAATAGAAGCTCAGGCTGGCACTCGCCAAAAGGCAGCACAGTTTGGTAAATTCGACTACTTAGACGACCGAAAGGTTGAGGAGGAATTATTGCTCTTCAAGGATGATAAGATCTCTTCTGTAAAATTTGAATTGCCACAGATCCATTGCAGCGCCTGTATATGGCTCTTAGAGCGACTATACAAATTTCATCAAGGGGTGATCGAAAGCAAGGTGAACTTCCTAAGAAGAGAAGTGACCATTCTATTTGAACATCAAAAGATCAGCCTAAAGGAACTTGCAGGACTGCTTCAATCTATAGGCTATGAGCCTAATATCAATCTATCAAACACCACTGCCAAAAAGAAAAGAAAAAAGATCGATCGGAAGATTGCTTATCAAGTAGGTTTGGCCGGTTTTGCTTTTGGCAATATCATGCTACTAAGTTTGCCTGAATATTTCGGAATTACAGAAGGTGCTGATCAAAATCTAAGCAGATGGTTCAATTGGCTCAATTTACTTCTCGCTACTCCTGTTGCTATATACAGCGGCCAAGATTATTTTAAGTCTGCCTGGCATAGCCTTAAACAAAAGCGCTTGAACATTGATGTTCCTATTGCAGTAGGTGTTCTTGTTTTATACTTAAGAAGCACCTATGAGATCGTTGCACAAAGTGGAAGCGGATACTTTGACTCATTGTGCGGACTCTTGTTCTTCTTGTTACTCGGAAGACTTTTTCAGCAAAAGGTCTATCATCAATTGTCTTTTGAAAGAGATTATCAATCCTATTTCCCAATTGCTGTAAGCAGGGTTGAAGAGGGACAAAGAAAGAGTGTTCCGCTAAAGAATCTGAAAAAGGGAGATAAGATCTTTGTGAGAAACGGAGAATTGATCCCTGTAGATGCCAGATTGATCAAGGGCAATGCAAAAATTGACAACTCATTTATAAGTGGTGAATCTCGCTTGATTGAAAAGCAGCTTGGCGAAAAGATCTTTGCCGGCGGAAAGCAAGTGGGAGGGTCGATCTATTTAGAAGTTCTAAAGCCGTTGGATCAGAGCAGACTTACTTCCTTATGGAATCGGTATGCAGGGATGAAAAAAGAAAAATACGAGTCTCATTTTTCAAAACGCACCGATAAGATCTCAGAATGGTTCACTCCCATCATTTTACTTATCGCAATTTTTTCAGCTTATTTCCATCTGAGTTCCGGATGGTCAGAAGCCATTGAAGTTGTTACTTCTGTGCTTATTGTAGCTTGTCCATGTGCTCTGGCTCTTGCAGCACCTTTTACTTTGGGCCATGCAATAAGAAAGGCCGGTAGGAAGGCCTGCTATTTCAGAGATTCAGCAGTAATGGAAAACCTGGCTTCGATCAGCCATATAGTATTTGATAAAACCGGAACCCTGACCTTAAAGGAAAGTGCACGATTTCAATATGTTGGAACCCAATTAAATGATTATGAAAAAACAGCATTTGGGTCATTGCTTGCACAAAGTACACACCCATTAAGCAAAGTATTATCAACGGAATTAGTTCCGGATAAGGAAGCTGAGATCGATCACTTTGAAGAAATAGAAGGCAAGGGAATTCTTGGGATCATTGATGGTAAATTATTTCAAATTGGTTCTGCAAAATGGCTGAACACTGAGATTGAAAATGATGGCTCCTCAATAGTTGTCTTTGCATTCGAAAAAGAAGTTATAGGATACTTCAAGATCAAGAACTCATTCCGGTCCCATTTGAAAGAGATTGTTGATGAACTGGGTCATGATCATGAATTGTCAATGATCTCAGGTGATAGAAAAGGCGGACAAGAAAATATCATGAAAATTTTTCCTGCACATAGCCAATTGCTATTTGAGCAAAGTCCGGAGGAGAAGGTGCTCTTTATTGAAAATCTCAAAAACAAAAAGCATAAGGTTGCTATGGTAGGTGACGGTTTAAATGATTCTGCAGCTCTTCAAACTGCCGATGTAGGAATTAGTATCGCCGATGATGTCCATGCTTTTTCCCCAGCCTCTGATATCATTCTTGACGGTAAAAGTTTTGGCTACCTACCCTCCCTAATGAAGCTTGCCAAGTATAGTCGTAATATCATTTGGATAAGTTTTGGAATCTCCTTTTTGTACAACCTTATCGGCTTGTCATTTGCTGTTCAAGGCCTTCTATCACCTGTGATCGCGGCTATTCTAATGCCGGTAAGTTCTATTAGTGTTGTGGGATTTGTAAGCTTAGCTAGTTGGCTAAAAAAATTAAAGGCTGTATATTGAGAACGAAAAGAACAAAGTGATAAATATCCCAAAACGAAAAGCGAAGTGATTGTAAGGTTTTTTCTTGTCGTTAAATCATCTCCTTTTTGAGGTAAACGAAAACGGATAAAGAAAAGATAAAATCCACCAATAATACACATGATAAAAGGATTTCTA
>JAUIGQ010000138.1 GCA_030429925.1 Bacteroidia bacterium
TAAAGTCATAATGATAGAATCGGACGAGCGAAGCGGTTCATTCGAATTCCGCCCACTCGAGCCAGGTTATGGTGTTACCGTAGGTAATGCTCTTAGAAGGATCCTCCTCTCTTCATTGGAAGGATTTGCCATCACATCAGTAAGAATAGAAGGTGTAGAGCATGAGTTCTCTACTATCAAAGGTGTAGTAGAGGATGTGACCGAGATCGTACTCAACTTGAAGCAAGTCAGGTTCAAGCAGCAGATCGATGGAACCAATTCTGAGAAGTTGAAAGTCACCGTATCAGGCAAGGATACTTTCACTGCTGGAGATATAGGGAACTTCACTTCTGCTTTCCAAGTGTTGAATCCGGATCATTTGATCTGTACCATGGAAAGATCTGTGAAGCTTCAAATGGAAATGACTATCAACAAGGGTAGAGGATATGTTCCATCTGAAGAGAACAAAGTAGAAGATGCACCTATCGGATTTATTCCAATTGATGCTATCTACACCCCCATCAAGAATGTGAACTACAGTATTGAAAACTACAGGGTAGAGCAAAAGACCGATTATGAGAAGTTGATCATTGATATTACTTCTGATGGTTCAATTCACCCAAAAGAAGCATTGAAAGAAGCAGCTACTATCTTGATCCAGCACTTCATGTTGTTCTCTGATGAGAAGATCGCTTTGGAAACTGAAGTTAAGTCGGCAGTTGAGGAGTTTGATGAGGATTCATTGCACATGCGTCAGTTGTTGAAGACAAAATTGGTAGATATGGATCTATCAGTGAGAGCTTTGAATTGTTTGAAGGCTGCTGATGTAGAAACATTGGGAGAATTGGTACAATTCAATAAGAACGATCTATTGAAATTCAGAAACTTCGGAAAGAAGTCATTGACAGAACTAGATGAGCTTGTTGAGAGTAAGAATTTAAGCTTTGGAATGAACGTATCCAAGTATAAACTTGATAAGGACTAAGAGCTATGAGACACGGAAAGAAAATCAATCATTTAGGCAGAACAAAGCCACACAGACAAGCAATGCTGTCGAATATGGCTTGTTCATTGATCCAGCACAAAAGGATCAATACTACATTGGCTAAAGCAAAAGCCCTTAGAGGTTTTGTAGAGCCATTGATCACTAAGTCAAAGACTGATAATACTCACTCAAGAAGGGTAGTGTTTTCTTACTTGAACGATAAGTTCGCTGTATCAGAGCTTTTCAGAGAAGTTGCTCCTAAGGTAGCAGACCGTCCGGGTGGATATACTCGTATCATCAAGACCGGAAACAGATTAGGTGACAACGCTGAGATGTGCATGATGGAGTTGGTTGACTTCAATGAAATTTACACTTCAGAGAAAGAAGCTACGAAGAAGAAGACGAGAAGAAGAAGAGGCGGAAGTGGAAAAGCAAAAGCTGATTCATCAACTGAAGCTACAGCGAAGACTGAAACTACTGCAACTGAGGCTAAAGCAGAGACTGCTGTGGCTGAAGAAGTGAAAGAAGAGTCAACCGAAGCAACTGCAAAGGTTGAAGCTCCAAAAGCGGAAGCTCCTGCAAAAGAAGAAAAAGCTGAAGAGAAAGTTGAAGCTAAGAAAGAAGAGGAGTCAACTGAAGCTTCAACGAAGGTTGAAGAGCCAAAAGCTGAAAAGAAAGAAGACTCATCTGAAAGCGAAGAAGAGAAGAAAGATTAGTCTTGAACAACTTATTAAAAGTTATCAAAAAGGGGATAAAGCCAGAGGTTTTATCCTTTTTTTTGCCCTAAAATTTGAGCCGTGAAATATCATACTAAAGCAAAAGGAATTGTTATGCTGGAAGATGGAACTGTATTCCATGGACTTTCAGCGGGAATATTGGGAACGAGTACAGGAGAGATCTGCTTCAATACCGGAATGACCGGTTATCAAGAGATATACACCGATCCTTCTTACTACGGACAGATCATGGTTTGTGCAACTGCCCATATTGGTAACTATGGTGTTGATGATGATGAAATAGAATCAGATTCAGTAAAGATAGCAGGCCTGATCTGCAAGAAGTTCTCTGAAACCTATTCTCGTCCAATGGCAGACGGCTCTCTGCAAGCCTATTTTGAGAAGCATAATATAGTAGCTGTTACAGATGTTGACTCAAGAGCGCTTGTAAGACATATCCGAGACAAAGGAGCAATGAATGTGATCATTTCATCTGTTGAATTTGATCTGGAAAAACTAAAGGCTCAATTGGATCAAGTTCCTTCCATGCAAGGCTTAGAACTTTCTTCTAAAGTCTGCATCAAAGAGCCTTTTACTCAAGGTGATCCCGCTTCGGAGCATAAGATTGCAGTTATGGATTACGGTACAAAGTTCAATATCCTTAGAAACCTTACCGAAAGAGGAGCCTATTTAAAGGTATTCCCAATGGATACCCCTGCAGAAGAGGTGTTGGCATGGGAGCCTGATGGGATCATGCTTAGCAATGGACCCGGAGATCCTTCTTCCATGGGAACGGCAATTGAGAACATCAAAAAGATGTTAGAGCATGATATTCCGGTATTTGGGATCTGTTTAGGACATCAGCTTTTATCTCTTGCTTCGGGCTTGAAAACGATCAAGATGTTTAACGGACACAGAGGAATCAATCATCCTGTGATCAATCTGATCAGCGGTAAGGGTGAAGTGACTTCTCAGAATCACGGATTTGTGGTTGACAGAAAGTCTGTTGATGCCAACTCAAATGTAGAACTAACTCACCTTCACTTGAACGATGATACGGTTGCAGGAATAAGATTAAAGAACAAACCTGCTTTTTCGGTACAATACCATCCGGAAGCATCTCCCGGACCACACGATTCAAGATACCTCTTTGATCAATTCATTGAAATGATAGCTGAACATAAAAAAGTAAATGCATGAGTTCCATAGGTTCAATTTTCGCACGTCAGATCCTGGATTCCAGAGGAAATCCAACAGTTGAGGTTGATGTTTATACCATCGATGGGGTTATGGGTAGAGCTGCAGTTCCATCAGGAGCCTCTACGGGCATTTATGAGGCTGTTGAACTAAGAGATGGTGACAAAGGCCATTATCTAGGTAAAGGAGTCTTAAAAGCCGTACAAAACGTTAATACGAGTATTAACGAAGAGTTACAAGGTGTAAATGTTTTCGATCAAAAGGCTATTGACAATTTCTTGATCCAATTAGATGGAAGTGAGGATAAGTCGAATCTAGGCGCCAATGCCATTTTGGGGGTATCACTTGCCATCGCAAAGGCTGCAGCTGAATCTTTGGGAATGCCTCTATATAGATACATTGGGGGAGTGAATGCCAATATTCTTCCTGTTCCAATGATGAATATATTGAATGGTGGCTCGCATGCCGACAATAGCATAGACTTTCAAGAGTTCATGGTAATGCCGGTGAAGGCCGATAATTTTGCGCATTCATTGAGAATGGGAACAGAGATCTTCCACCATTTGAAAGCCGTGTTAAAGGCAGGTGGGTATTCTACCAATGTTGGAGATGAAGGTGGCTTTGCTCCAAATCTCAAATCGAATGAAGAAGCGATCGAGTTTGTTCTTAAAGCCATAGAAAAGGCCGGATATAAAGCCGGAGAAGAGGTTTACATTGCAATGGATGCAGCAAGCTCTGAATTCTATCTTAAGGAGGAGAAAGTCTATCATTTTCATAAATCAGATGGAAAGAAGAGAACTGCTGAAGAAATGGTTGAATATTGGGCAGATTGGACCAAGAAATATCCGATCCTTTCCATTGAAGATGGATTGGATGAAGATGATTGGAAGGGTTGGGAACTTTTGACCAATAAAATTGGGAAAGATGTTCAACTGGTAGGAGATGATCTATTTGTGACCAATGTGAAAAGATTAGGCAGAGGAATTGAAGAGCATATTGCTAACTCTATTTTGATCAAGGTAAACCAGATCGGAACGCTAACCGAAACAATTCAAGCAGTTGATCTTGCCCAAAGGAATATGTATACCTCTGTAATGAGCCATAGATCTGGTGAAACAGAAGATAATACAATTGCAGATCTTGCGGTAGCATTGAATACGGGCCAGATAAAAACCGGTTCAGCCTCTCGATCTGATCGCATGGCCAAGTACAACCAATTGCTCAGAATTGAGGAGCAGTTAGGAGCCAATGCAGAATTTGGTGGTGAGCGTCTTTTGAAGCATTTCGGCAAGTAAATTTGCATTTCTTCTCTATCTTATTAATTTATTCAACAACAGTATTTTGAAAAGCTGTGTTGTTTAAATACTTTTGCAATCCTGATAGATGTGAGCATATCGATCAATTTATCATGGATCCTTGTTTAATTATACCTAAAATCTAGAAGAAATGGCAGAAACAGCAATATTGAAGGTCGGAGATGAAACCTATGAACTACCCATCGTTATTGGTTCTGAGAATGAAAAAGCTATTGATATTAGCTCACTTAGAGGAGATACGGGTCTGATCACCCTAGATCCCGGGTATAAGAACACAGGTTCAACTTCTTCTTCTATTACCTTCTTAAATGGGGAGCAAGGAATATTAAGATATAGAGGTTATTCGATCGAGGATCTTGCTGAAAAGTCATCTTTTCTGGAAGTTTCATACCTTTTGATCTATGGTGAGCTTCCTAACAAGGAGACCTTTGCTCAGTTTACTAATGAGATCACGAAGCACACACTTATCCATGAGGATATCAAGAATATTTTAGATGGATTTCCATCAAATTCTCATCCTATGGGAGTTCTTTCTTCTTTGGTTTCTTCCCTAACGGCTTTCTATCCTGAATCATTGGATCCAAACAGATCTATCAGCGGTGTTAACTTAAGCATCAACCGACTTCTAGCTAAGTTGCCAACTATGGCTGCTTGGGCATATAAGAACGAGATCGGACATCCTGCAAACTACCCTGACAATCGATTGGATTATTGCAGCAACTTCTTGAAAATGATGTTTGCTGTTCCTTCAGAAGAGTATGAAGTTGATCCGGTTGTTGCCAATGCATTGGATAAACTATTGATCTTACACGCTGATCATGAGCAAAACTGTTCAACCTCAACTGTTAGAATCGTTGGTTCTTCTCATGCTAGCTTGTATGCTTCTATCGCAGCAGGTATCTCTGCTCTTTGGGGGCCACTTCATGGAGGTGCTAACCAGGCAGTGATCGAAATGCTTGAAGGAATCAAGAGAGATGGTGGTGATGTGAACAAGTACATGGCCAAAGCAAAAGATAAGAACGATCCTTTCAGATTGATGGGATTCGGGCATAGAGTATATAAAAATTTCGATCCAAGAGCTAAGTATTTCGTTGAAAGAAAGCTTTATCCAAACGTTGATTTCTACTCGGGTATAATCTACAGAGCATTGGGAATTCCAACATCCATGTTTACAGTGATGTTTGCCATGGGAAGACTACCGGGTTGGATCGCTCAGTGGAAAGAAATGAGAGAGAACAAGGAGCCGATCGGCAGACCTAGACAAGTCTACACCGGAGATAACAAAAGAGATTTTATCCCGATAGAGAAGAGATAATCTCATTTTTGCCTTAAAAACTTTTTCAAACCCTAAAGCAGAGCTAGCTCACTTTAGGGTTTGATCTTTTATAGAATTTAATTGTTCTTTTGGAGTATAGTATTAAAATTGCCTTATGAACTATAGATCCCTTGAAGAATGTGTGAGCGACCTTGAAAAGAATGGTCATTTGATAAGGATCAAGGAGGAGGTAGATCCATATCTGCAAATGGCATCTATACATTTGAGAGTTCACGAGAACAATGGCCCGGCAATTTTTTATGAGAACGTAAAAGGTTCAAAGTTTCCGGCAATCTCCAATCTCTTTGGTACTCTTGAAAGAAGCAAGTTCATTTTTCGCACTACTTTACCACAAGTAGAGAAAATGGTTAGACTAAAGGGGAATCCCTTAGAAGCCCTGAAGAAACCTTTACAAAACCTTTCACTTCCTTTTGCCGCTTTTAAAGCCCTTCCGAGGAAGACATTAGGTTCAGCTCCTTCAATGTATTCAGAATGCAGTATCTCAGACCTGCCTCAGATCATTCATTGGCCAATGGATGGTGGGGCTTATGTAACACTCCCAATTGTTTATACCGAGGATATTCAAAAGCCGGGTGTGATGAGCTCCAATCTAGGAATGTATCGCATTCAATTGAGTGGGAATGAATACGAGCAAAACAAAGAGATCGGTCTTCATTATCAGATCCACAGAGGAATTGGGGTGCATCAGACTAAAGCAAACGCAGTGGGGAAACCTTTGAATGTTTCCATCTTTGTTGGTGGACCTCCCTCTCACACTTTTGCTGCCGTAATGCCGCTTCCGGAAGGTCTTTCAGAACTGACCTTTGCAGGAGCCTTGGGTGGTAGAAGGTTTAGGTATAAAAGAGTAGGGGAGCAACTGATCTCCTCAGATGCCGATTTCGTCATAACAGGAAAGGTTTTTCCTGGTGAGAACAAACCGGAGGGTCCCTTCGGTGATCACCTCGGCTACTATAGTTTGAAGCATGATTTT
>JAUIGQ010000139.1 GCA_030429925.1 Bacteroidia bacterium
CATGATCTTCTGAAACCGTAATGATAAATCGTTGGTCTATTCCATCCTCTTCTCCAAATCTTCTGAACTTCCCATCTGCATACATACTGAGGTCTCCGCCAAGAGAAGCAAACCAGATCTGCTTTTTGCTGTCAATGAAGATTCGGTATATATTGTTACCTCCCAGTCCATCTGCTGTTGTGAACAATTGATGATTCCCATTAATTGGATTATACTTTACAGCACCCTTCTTAGTACCGATCCAAAGATTTCCACCATCATCTTCTGTAATGCTATAGACGGTTCTATCTGGAAGCAGGCTATCGCTGTTCAATGCAGATAAGGTCTTCTCAATAGGATCATACCTCAACAATCCTTCTCCCGGAGTTCCAGCCCATACAATTCCTCTAGAGTCTTCGTAAAGAGTGATAATGATGAGCTCTTCTGTACCTTTTATCTTAGTAAAGGTCTTTCCATTGAAGTAATCCATCCCACCATTAGTTCCGATCCACAATCCTTCATATTGGCTATTGTCAATGGACCATACGATATTGTTACTTAGACCATGATCCTCATTGAACAATCTAAATACTTCTCCAGTAAAAAGGTTTAGGCCTAGATCAGTGCCAATCCAAATATTGCTCTCTCTATCTTCATAAATATCTTTTACACTGAAATAGTTCAAGCCTTGATCAGTGCCGAACTGCTTGATAGATTTACTTACGAGGTTCATCTTGAAAACACCTCTTGTTGCGGTTCCAATCCATAGATTACCTAGCCTATCCTTATAGAGGGATTGACATTCTGTTCCGGAAACTGAGTCTCTCTGAATGGGATAATGATCGAACTCAAAAGCTGAACCTGAATAGTCGATCAAACTAATGCCATCATTGTAGTATCCTACTGCCATCATGCCATTGCCAAGATCCTCGATCTGATTCACCAAAGAACTTTTCAAACCATTCGTATGGTTTAATACTTCAAATGTATTTTCCTCATCATTGTTCTTGATGGTAACGCCTCTGTCAGTTGCGATCCACAATCGGTCGCTTTCATCAATGGCAAGATCCAAGACAAAATTGCTCGAAAGCCTTCCTTCCTTATTGAAGGTATATACTTCATTGGTCTTAGTATCCAAGTACATCAGTCCATTTCCATCTGTTCCGATGTATAAGTTCCCTTTAGAATCTTCTACAAAGGAGGTAATCGACTTGAAATCTGAATATTGCGCAAATTCATAATTGGTAATATGTTGTCTTTCCCAGTTGAATACACTTAAACCACCGGCCCAATGACCAAACCACAGATTCCCTTGGCTATCCTTGAAAGATGCAGAGATCCAGTTCTCTGCAAGGCTGTCCTTTTGATCGTAGAGAGTGAATTCCTTACCATCGAAACGGTTAAGACCCGACATAGTGCCAACCCATAGGTAACCGGCATCATCTTGTACCATGGTATTGACCACCGATTGTGACAACCCTTCTTCCACTCCATGGTGGATGAAACTGTATTGCTGTGCTTGTAATCCTGAAATGCAGACTATCAGCAGACTGAAAAGCTTAATTCTTAATCGCATTTTAGCTTGAATTTATATGACTTGAGATCATCGAGGCGCTTGCAGAACTCCGCTTTTTCAACTGCCTGATTATCTATGTAATAATTGATCATTCCGAAATTGTAGGTCTCTTTACTGTAGATGGTGCTATAGGAGGGATAATCGAAACAGAGGTTCTCTACTTTTTTGAAATCATCTGTTTCAGTATTCTCTCTTACCTTAGGTTCCAAAATATATTTCTTCCCTTCTGCTGTTTCTTCACCTTTGGGTTTGGAGCTTGCTACAGCTTGGGCTTGGATAACTCTAGTAGATGCGGCAACCTCTCTGATCATGCCGCTTTCCATCTTTGATTTAGCCTGTTTGTTCTCGCTTGCTTGAAGCTCTCTAACTTTCTCTTCCTCTCTTTGTGCATTTCTGGCCTTCTTCAATTCTGCTTCTTTCCTTGCCTTTTCAACCAATGAAGAATCTTCCTTTTCTTGTGTCTTCTTTTGAAGTTCAGCCTGACTCATTTTCCTGTTTTCCTCAGCTACTTGTCTGATCAAACTACTTTCATAGCCGCGCTTAAGCGCCAGGTTCTCTTTTTTCTTCTTTTCTCTTTCCAATCTTTGACGCCTCAATTGCATCTCGTAGGTTTCGTTCAGATCTTCTTTCTCTTCTTCAACTTTCTCTACTATCTCCTTTTTTGGCTCTTCCTTTAAAGGCTTAACAGGCTCCTTCTTAACAACCCGTGGTGGCGGTGGTGGTATTGTTTTCTTTTCTTCTTCATGAGCAGTGCCACTGATCATCTCTTCCTTCTCAATTACCGGCTTCTCGGCAATTTCGGGCTTTTTCTCTTCCACCTTCTTAGCTTGTTTTGGAAGGGGCTTTGCGACAGGAGCAGCACCTTTACTTTTTAATTTTTCAGACTCTGCCATCAATCGTTCTACCCTATCTCTGATCGCTTTGAGGTGGCTATCATCTATGGCAAAAGTTTCTTCTGCTTCAATATACCTATAGATCAAGATAGGCTTGTCCATAATGGAACCATCCAATCCCTCAAAATTTCTGATCAGATCTCCAACCAGATCGTAGGTGACAAAAGGTTTTTCAGCAAGTTTCTCAGGAGGCATCTTGGTGCTAAAGACAAATCGTGTTGTAAAATGGTACTTCTTTGATATTTCGATCAAATAATCATGTCCAAGGGGCAGGAAAAGCTTGAATTTTCCATTCTTTTTTGTTTGCAGAGTTTCAAATTCTTTGTTGTCTTGCAGCACTCTAATGTCTGCCACATCGCTCCAGCCCTCTTCTACATCGTAGTACATTTGACCTTTTAAGCTAAGCTGAGCTGAAGTATTGAACGGATTAAGAAAAATAAATGAAAACAGAAATAGGGCAAGCAGCTGAAGATGGTTCTGCCTGTGTTTACTTTTGCTCACTCTGATAGATTTGGTTCGGCACTAAAATAAATGAAATAATTGAAAGTCTGACAATTAAGTGAACACTCTCAACTCCCGATTTAAATACTTGCTATTGCTGCACTTAGTGGTTCTAATTTTTGGATTTACCGGGATCTTGGGGAAATTAATCAGCGTACAATCAGAAATATTGGTTTGGCATAGAATGTTGATCGCATTTATTTCCTTAGCTCTCTATCTGCTGATCCAGGGCAAATCTTTGAAGCTGAGGAAAAAAGGAGCTTGGAAGCTGATCTTGGTAGGTTTTATCATAGCTGCACATTGGATCCTTTTCTTTGAAGCCATTAAACAATCCAATGTATCCATAACCTTGGCTGCATTGGCAACAGCTTCCATATTTACTGCCTTTCTTGAGCCTATTTTTTTCAAGAGAAAATTTCACCTCTATGAGGTCTTACTTGGAATTCTTGTATTAATAGGACTCTACTTCATCTTTCAGTTTGAAACTGACAATGCCTTGGGAATAATCTTAGGTGTAGCCTCAGCATTCTTAGCTTCCCTTTTTACCGTTTTGAATGGGAAACTGATCAAGGAGTACGATGCTGAAAGGATCTCCATGTATGAAATGCTTGGAGGAGTGATCTTGATCAGTATTTATTTCTTAAGCGGAATTTCAGATACCAAATTGACTTTGTCACTTCCTGTAGATGATCTATTCTATATCCTGCTTTTGGGAATCATATGCACGGCTTTTGCTTTTGTGGCAAGCGTTGAAGTCATGAAAGAACTAAGTCCTTTTACTGTAAGCTTAAGCATCAATTTAGAACCTATTTACGGGATTATTTTAGCCGTGATCTTTTTTGGAGATAGCGAACAAATGTCAGGAGGGTTCTATGCAGGCACCTTAGTGATCTTGCTTTCTATCTTTTTAAATGTCTGGTGGAAAAAGTTTGAAAAAAGAAAGGCAGAAAGAAGAAGTAAGAAGCTCACTCAGGCCTAGCAGACTGCTTATATTTGTAGCCTCATTCTAGCATATGTCAGAAAGTCATTCCAAGAAAAGAACCATTGTAACCTCTGCATTGCCCTATGCAAACGGTCCAATACATATTGGTCATTTAGCCGGAGCATATTTACCGGCAGATATCTATGTTCGCTATATGCGATCAACTGGGAAGGACGTTGCTTTTATTTGTGGATCCGATGAACATGGAGCAGCCATTACCCTTAGAGCTAAGAAAGAGAATAAAGAGCCGAAGGATATTGTTGATACTTATCATGAACTGAACAAAAAGGCCTTTGAAGACTTTGGGATCTCCTTCGACTATTTTCATAGAACGAGCTCTGAACTGCACCACAAAACAGCTCAGGAATTCTTCTTAGATCTTTATGAAAAAGGAGTCTTTGAGGAGAAAGAAAGTGAGCAGTTTTACGATGAAGAATACGGACAATTTTTAGCCGATCGCTATGTTCAGGGTACTTGTCCAAAATGCGGACACGATGCCGCCTATGGAGATCAGTGTGAAAAATGTGGCAGCTCATTGAGTCCAACCGACTTGATCAACCCTGTTTCCACCCTTAGTGGAAAAGAGCCTCGGTTGAAGAAGACCAAACACTGGTACTTGCCAATGCAAAAAGAAGAAGGTTGGTTGAGAGAATGGTTGGTGAATGGCAAACTGAATGGCAAGTTTCATCATGATCCGGCAGCTTGGAGGAAACCGGTCATTGGACAATGTAAGTCCTGGATCGATGGAGGTTTACAATCTAGAGCCATGACAAGAGACTTGGATTGGGGAGTGAAAGTTCCTTTGGAATCTGCTGAAGGGAAAGTATTGTATGTATGGCTGGATGCTCCAATTGGATATATCTCTGCAACAAAAGAGTGGGCAGCAAATAATGGAAAGAACTGGGAGGATTATTGGAAAAGTGATGAAAGCAGATTGATCCATTTCATAGGGAAAGACAATATTGTTTTCCACTGTATCATCTTCCCCATATTGTTGAAGAATCAAGGAGAATATATACTTCCAGAAAATGTACCTGCCAATGAATTTTTAAATCTAGAAGGGAAAAAGATCTCTACTTCTAGAAATTGGGCCGTTTGGCTTCATGAATATATGGAAGACCTAAGGGAGCTGAAGAACAAAGAAGATGTTTTTAGATATGTTCTTACTAGCATTGCTCCCGAGACAAAGGATAGTGAGTTTACTTGGGGAGATTTTCAAACTAGGAATAACAGTGAATTGGTTGCCATCTATGGCAACTTTGTGAACAGGATCTTGGTCTTAACCCAAAAATATTATGATGGAATACTGCCTGAAAAGGCTGATCTTGGAGAGTATTCAGACATTCTAGCTTCTCTAAAGGATCATGCTTCAAATTGCGATAAGAACCTGAACAGTTTCAAGTTCAGAGATGCACTTCAAGATGCCATGTCGATCGCAAGACTTGGCAACAAATTCTTAGCAGATTCTGAGCCTTGGAAACTGATAAAAACTGAACCTGAGAAGGTAAAAACAATTATCCATCTCGGTTTGCAGATAGCTGCCAATTGTGCAATAGCATTTAAACCATTTTTACCGGACAGTTCAACCCAATTAGCTTCCTATTTGGGAATCAATGGAGATGATTGGCTTTCTCTAGGATCTTCAGAAATACTAAAAGCCGGAGATACCATTGCCAAGGGGGAACTGCTTTTTGCAAAGGTTGAAGATGAGCTCATACAAAAGCAAATTGATAGATTGAAGGGGAATACAGAAGGGAACAATACTAACAGCACTAAAAAAGAACTGAAGATGAAAGATCTCATAGAGTTTGAGGACTTCTTAAAACTAGACCTAAGATTAGCAACAGTTGTAAAGGCTGAAAAGGTAGAAAAGAGCAATAAACTTTTGAGGATCAGGATCGATCTAGGTGCAGAGGAAAGAACAGTGCTATCAGGTATAGCAAAACAATAAAGATCATGGGAGAACTTTCTGAAGGAATGATCTTAATGGCTGAAGATGAAGAAGGTAACTTGAGCTTGATCGGGCCCGACAAGAAAATTTCAGAAGGTTCGGCAATTCATTAATTGCGCTAAATAGATTTTATTTTATAATATTATTCCCTAATGAGAGCAATAAGCTTAGGGGCCATTTTACTTTTCTTTCTGCCAGCAGGATTAAAAGCACAACTGTGTAAAGACATTGAGATTACTAGTAGGATAATCAGAACTATTCCTGACTGCAACAGAACAGATGGCAGTATCCTGTTTACGAATACCAAGGGTGGCACAGCACCTTACACCTATAAATTGGATACATCGATCACTCAAACAGGAGCCTTCTTTGATCTTGGTCCGAATATCTACACTATAGAAGTAGTTGATTCTCGCGGTTGTTCAGCAAGCTTTAGCGCCGACCTAACTTACAGAGAGCTTTCCGATGTTATAAAACCGTACAATGCATTTACCCCTAATGGAGACGAGATCAATGATACATGGGTGATCAATGGCATCGAATCTTTTCAATCTTCTGAAGTTAATGTCTATAATAAATGGGGACAACAAGTGCACTTGAAC
>JAUIGQ010000140.1 GCA_030429925.1 Bacteroidia bacterium
CTCCTCTCTGCATGGTCTTTTTATACTCTTCCTTCACATCAAAGGCAATCTCCTCAGATTTAGAGAATTTAGCCTTGAGGTCATCAGGCATTTCATAGATGAATTGTCTTTCTATGATCTCATCCGACTTCAGATCGTCATAATATTGATGTGGAGAAATAAAGATATGATACCAATCTACCGGTGAATCCCAGAGTCCAAATCGATGTAGATTATTTCCAAGATCGATCACGGTAAACTTATCTTTATTGGGAAGGATCCTGGAGCCACGACCGATCATTTGATGGTATAAACTCAAGGACCTGGTAGCTCTGTTGAGAATAATGGTTTCTACAGTGGGCTCATCAAAGCCAGTAGTTAGAATTCCAACAGAGGTTAGAATGGCATCAGGAGTTTCTTTGAACCACTTGAGAATATCTCTCCTCTCTCCTTCTCCTGCATGATGATCAAGATGCCTGATCTCGTAGCCAGCATTCTTAAAGGTGTCGTAAACACCATAAGAGGTTGAAATACCATTATTGAAGATCAATGTTTTCTTTCCATAGGACTTTTCCTCATAAGCTCTTAACAACTTCTCTTGCATATGATAATTGCCATATAGCTGTTCTGAGGACTTCACTGTATAATCTCCGTTGATGCCTATTTTCAAACTATCCAGTCTAACATTGTAGCTATAAGTAGTTGCCTTTGCCAGATAGCCACTTTCCACCAAGCTCTTGATGCTTTCGCCGATCACCAACTCTTGATAGTTTTCGTTCATGGGCAGCTTGATACTCGAGCTTAAAGGAGTTGCTGTAACTCCCAGTATATTGACTTGCTCAAAGTATTTGAAAAGCTTTCTGAAACTGTTGTAGTGTGCCTCATCAACGATCACCAGACCGATGTTATTCAAGGTGATCTTTTCATCTTGCAGTCGGTTGTTCAAGGTCTCTACCATGGCCACAAAACACATAAATTCGTTTTGGTCTGGCATTTCCTTTACTTGACTGTTGATGATCTTGTTGTGCACCCCAAAATCGGTTAGCATTTTAGAGGTTTGCTTGCACAACTCAATGCGGTGGGTAAGAATGAGAACCTTCTTGCCTGTAGCCAAAATATACCTTCTGGCTATCTCTGAAAAGATCACTGTTTTTCCGCCACCAGTAGGCAATTGAAAGAGGATGTTATGATTGTCCTTTAATTCGCGAAGTTTGTCGGAGATCTTCTGAATAGCCTCTGTTTGGAAGGGATAGAGGTCCTTTCCATCTTCACTTTCTTCTATTTCCGTAAGGTCAAAATCTTTGGCGGTCTCACTCATAATAAAGTTTTGCAAAAATACCCACAATAAAAGGTTTGAGCCATTCATTCCCGACTGAATCTTTAGACATTTTAATTTCTTTTCTAATTGACTGGTGGATCATTCAAGACTATAGAGATTTCCTACCTTTGCAGGCTTCAATTTGCAGGGATCCATGAAATTAAAAGAAGAGATAGGTAGAAGGAAGACCTTTGCCATTATTTCACACCCGGATGCGGGTAAAACCACTTTGACCGAGAAGTTCTTGCTTTTCGGTGGTGCCATTCAAACGGCCGGAGCGGTAAAGAACAACAAGATCAAGAAGACTGCTACCTCCGATTTTATGGAAATTGAAAAGCAAAGAGGGATCTCTGTAGCCACTTCTGTCATGGGCTTTGAATACAAGAATAAACTCATTAATCTGTTGGATACTCCCGGTCACAAGGACTTTGCTGAAGATACATACAGGACTTTAACGGCTGTAGATAGTGTGATCTTGGTGATCGACTGTGTAAAGGGTGTGGAAGCTCAAACGGAAAGGTTGATGGAGGTTTGTAGGATGAGAGATACGCCGGTGATCGTATTCATCAATAAACTGGATCTTGAAGGAAGAGATCCCTTTGAACTACTTGATGAACTGGAAGAAAAGCTGCAGATCAAGGTGCGACCCTTGAGTTGGCCCATTGGTATAGGAGCCACTTTCAAAGGTGTATACAACCTGGAAAAGAAGAATTTGAATCTGTTCGAATCTTCCAAAACTAAGTTGGCCGACGATATAAAATCTTTTGATGATCTATCCAATCCTGAATTAGATGAGCTATTGGGTGGCGAAGCAGACCAGCTGAGAGAAGATGTTGAACTGATAGAAGGTGTATATGACCCATTTGATCAAAAGGAATATTTAGAAGGAAGATTGGCACCGGTCTTCTTTGGTTCTGCCGTTAATAATTTCGGGATCAATGAAATGTTGGATGAGTTCGTTCAGATCGCTCCTGCTCCAAAACCAAGAGAAACAGACGCAGGCGCTGTAGATCCTGAGAAAGAGAAATTCAGCGGCTTCATCTTTAAGATCCACGCCAACCTGGATCCCAACCACAGAGATAGAATTGCATTCTTGAGAGTTTGCAGTGGAAAATTTCAGAGAAATAAGTTCTTTCACCATGTTCGACTTGATAAAGATCTGCGCTTTAGCAACCCTACCTCTTTTATGGCCAAGGACAAAAGCTTGATAGAAGAAGCTTTTCCCGGTGATGTGATCGGATTGTACGATACGGGCAATTTTAAGATCGGTGATACCCTAACAGAAGGAGATGATTTTACCTTCCAAGGTATTCCTAGCTTCTCCCCTGAGATATTCAAAGAAGTGGTGAACGATGATCCAATGAAAAGTAAGCAGCTGGATAAAGGTATTCACCAGCTGACAGAAGAAGGAGTTGCTCAGCTCTTCACTGCACGAATGGGTAATAAGAAATACATTGGTACAGTTGGAGAACTGCAGTTTGAAGTCATCCAATACCGACTGAAGCACGAATACAATGCTTCTGTTAGCTTTCATCCCTTGAATTTCTATAAGGCATGTTGGTTTACCTCTGAGAATCAAGAAATGCTAGATGAGTTCATCCGACTTAAATCCAACTACATCGTTTGGGATAAGGATCAGCATTTGGTCTTCTTAGCTCAAACTCCGGGAATCTTGCAGATCACAAAAGACAATTATCCCGACATTGAATTCCATTTCACTTCTGAATTCAAAGGCAAGAAGGTTCTAGCCGAGTAATTGATCCATTTTCTTCTGATAATATTCCATCGATTGCATATCAGAATGGGTGGCATCCTTCACTTCGTGAAAGTTCACTTGCTCACTGATCCCTCTCAATCGCTCACCCAAATAGAAAGGAACCTTCCGATCTTCGGTTCCATGGAAGATATGGGTTTCGCAGTTGATCTCAGCCAAATAGCGATTGATCCTAAAGTGGTATTTAGTGATCCAGCTTGCAGGTAAATAAGCTTTGTGGTATTTGATCAAACTTATGAAGTTGTCATATGGGGCTTCAAGAATGAGCATCTTTGGATTGTTTCTCTGCGCAACCCTGGCTGCCAAACCGGTACCAATGGAAAAACCGTAAACAATGATGTTCTCTTCACCATATTGTTCAGCCATTCTCTGGTAAAGAACTTTATTGTCTCTTTGCATGATCCTTTCATTCCCGATCCTTCCCCTACTCTTTCCAAAGCTTCTAAAGTCATACATGAAAACATCATAACCTCTATCTGTAAAGAAGGGGGCGAAATCTCCCCAATACCTAAGGTTGTCCGCATTTCCGTGAATATAAAAGATCAATCCTTTGCTTTGCTTGCTTTTGAACAGTAAGCAGTTCAGGTCGATCCCATCTTCTACTTGAAAGAACATTTCCTCTGCATTCTTAAAAGGGAACTTATAGTCTCTAGGTAACCTAATGGGGGAAAATATCAGCTTGTCCTGAAGGAAATAAAAGCTAAAGAGGATTCCGGCAACGATACCGATAAGGGTAATAAGAATGATCAATGTCCAGGTGAGTACTTCCACTTTGCCAAGGTACTATAAATGATAAACGATTGTGTAAATAAATTGTTATCATCAGGCAATCATTGAATAGAATTTACGTCTGCTATTAACAAGCATTAACGAAAGTATGCACCTTTAAAACTTACATTTGTTCGTGAAAATTTTCACCCTATGAAATTGACATTTTTCCCAAGATTCAAACATTTAGTTTTCATCCTCAGCTTCCTATTTCTCAGTCCACAATTGGCTCTGTCTCAAGGCTACGACATCCAGATGAAGATCAAGGATTTCTCAGACACCACTGTCTATTTATCCTACTTCTATGGAGCCGGGCAGTTTTACAGAGATACTACAGAAGTAGATAGTGAAGGGAATTTCTCTTTTGTGAATGAAGAAGATACTCTTGAGCACGGTATGTATTCAATATTGGTCAATAACAAGAAGATGTTCGATTTCTTGGTAACGGAGCAAAAGATTAGCTTTCAGTCAGACACCTCCTCCCTTATTGCCAATATGAAGGTTAAAGGGAGTAAAGAGAATGAGATCTTTTTCGAATACTTGAAGTTCTTAGATCTTAAGAACGCAGAGGTTAAAGCCATCAAGGCTAGAATGAAGGGACTGGATCAAGAATCGGCTGAGTACAAAAAGCATCTGGCCAATATAGAAAGAGTTGATGGTGAAGTAAGAGCTTTTATCAACGAACTGCATGAGAAACATCCCGGAAGTTTCACTAGCAATTTTATCTATGCACTGGAATATCCAAGAGTCCCGGATCCACCAAAGGATGAGAACGGTGTTGAGGATAGCAGCTTTGCCTTTAACTACTTCAAAGAGCATTTCTTCGACAATTTTGCATGGGATGACCCTAGACTGTTAAGAACGTCCACCTTTCATGAAAAGATGGAATATTATATTGACAAGCTGACCTACCAGCAAGCAGACTCTATCAATAAGGCAATTGATTTCTTTTTAGGTAAAGTAGAAGACAATGAGGCCACTTATAAATATGCCCTCTCCTATCTAACATCAAAATACGAGCGTTCTCAAGTAATGGGCATGGATGCCGTATTCGTTCACTTAGCTAAAGAACATTTTATCAAGAAAAGACCCTCTTGGTTTTCAGATAAGAACCTCAAGAAGTTGGTGGAGAAAGCAAACTCATTAGATCCATTATTGATCGGTAAAAAAGCTCCCAACATTATTGTGAAGGATACTGCAATGGAAAAATTCATTCAACTCTACGATATTGAAGCAAAATACACAGTGGTCTATATTTGGTCGCCTGAATGTGGTCATTGCAAGGAAGCTACTCCCAAGCTGAAAAAGCTATATGATAAATACAAATCAAGAGGAGTTGAAGTATTTGGAGTAGGAAATGAATTTGAAAATGAGGAATGGAAGAAGTTCATAATCAAACACAACCTCAATTGGATCAATGGCTCTGATGGAGGTGATTTTAGAAGTAATTTCAGAACCCTTTACGACGTATATAGCACTCCACAGACCTATTTGTTAGATGAGAACAAGAAGATCTTATCTAAGAAAATGAGTGTAGAATCTCTAGAAAGAATGCTGGAGTATTATTTTAAGCAAGAAGGTCAGAAAGAAGTGAACTAGGAAAAGAAGTATTTAGATTACTTCGAGTACTTAAAGTTGGATCTTCCTCTTTCAATATAATAGACTATTTCAATGAAAAATAAACTTGCCATCATCATTCCTGCTTTGTTGCTTGCAGTTGGAATTGGTGTTGCTTACAATATGATCAAAGAGAACAGGGTTTTGCCGATCTACACCCCTGTTATGATCAATCCGGAATTGGTAGATGAAAGCCTGAGAAATGAAAGGGTCAGACATAGGATTGCATCTTTTGAACTGATCGATCAAGACGGAAATAGCTTTTCAGAAGATAATCTAAAGGGTAAATATTATGTCAGCGATTTCTTTTTTACCACCTGCCCTACTATTTGTCCTAATATGAGTGCTCAATTGCAAAGGGTTCAGAAAGAGTATATGGACAATCCGGATCTAATGATCGTTTCTCATACTGTTCAGCCGGAGGTAGACTCTGCAGAAACCCTGAAAGAATATGCAGAATTATACGATGCAGATCCTTCTAAATGGGTTTTCTTAACCGGTGATAAGAAGATGATCTACGAGCTGGCTCGCAAATCCTATTTTGCTGCCACCACTGAAGGTGATGGAGGAGTCAACGACTTTATTCATACTGAAAACTTTATCTTGGTAGATAAGGATAAACGCATTCGCGGATTTTACGACGGTACTTCTAAAGAAAGTGTAGACCAACTCATTGAAGACATTTCTATCTTAGCACAAGAATATGAGGAAGAATAAATTCTTTGGTTATATAATGATCTTGAGCTTACTGCTCTCAGCCTGTAATCCATATAGAGGGTTTCACGGAGTTGATAAGAAAGGGATGAAGAAGAACAAGCTTCCCAGTCAAGAGATCAAAGAAGATTATGATAAAATGAGCAAAAAGGCTAAAAGAGCCTATAAGAAGGAAGTGAAAAGGCGAAAGAAGCGCTTAGGGACAAAAGAGACTTCTATTCCGAGGTAGTTTGAAAGATGAACTTCCCTCCTTCATGATCATAGTTGAAATGCTCTCCCGCCAACGATTTTTGTAGCTCCTTAGC
>JAUIGQ010000141.1 GCA_030429925.1 Bacteroidia bacterium
AATGCAGAAAGCTGAAGATACCGATCACCACCTTTATGATCGCTCAAGATCCTTATCTGCAACAGTTTGTTGAGGATTTTACAGAGGCCAACAACGGAAAAGCCTTTTATGCCGGATTAGAAGGCTTGGGCGAATTTATATTCAGAGATTACGAAAACAACAAAAGAAGAAGAATGTAGGTAACTAGAAGCAAGAAACAAGAGGTAAGAGGCAAGAAACAAGAAACAAGAAGCAAGAAGTAGGAAGTAGGAAGTAAGAAGCAAGAAACTTAAAACTGAAAACAGGACAGTAGAAACCGGACTCATTCTTCGAACTTATGATAAATGAAAGAATTGTATGAACAAAGAAAATATTAAAACACTAGGAGACCTAAAAAAGTCGGGGTATGAATCCAAATCAGTGAAGGAAGAGTTAAGAGATAACTTGATAGATAAGCTGAAGAAGAAGGAGGATGTATTTCCGGGGATCTATGGATATGAAGATACTGTGGTTCCAAATCTTGAGAGAGCAATTCTGTCAAAGCACAACATCAATCTATTGGGTTTAAGAGGACAAGCTAAAACAAAGATCGCCCGACTTCTAACCAATTTACTTGATGAATACATTCCTATAGTTGCAGGTTCTGAAGTTAATGATGATCCACTTCAACCACTTTCTATCTATTCAAGGGATTTGATCAAAGAAATGGGCGATGATACACCCATCGCCTGGGTTCACAGGTCTGATAGGTATGTAGAGAAGCTAGCTACTCCTGATGTAAGTATTGCTGACCTGATCGGAGATGTAGATCCTATCAAGGCTGCTAATCTTAAGTTGTCCTATGCAGATGAAAGGGTAATTCATTTTGGACTGATCCCAAGAGCCAACAGAGGGATCTTCGTGATCAATGAACTGCCTGATCTTCAGGCGAGGATTCAGGTAGCCTTATTCAATATCCTTCAAGAGGGAGATATTCAGATCAGAGGCTTTCAGTTTCGCTTCCCATTGGATGTTCAATTCATCTTTACTGCCAATCCAGAAGACTATACCAATAGAGGGAGTATTATAACACCTTTGAAAGATAGGATTCAGAGTCAGATCATGACCCATTATCCAAAGAGTGTAGAATTGGCTAAAGAGATCACTGCTCAGGAATCAAAGTTGAGCAAGGTGCAATCTGAAAGTATCAAAGTACCAGAGATTATAAAGGATCTGCTAGAACAGATAAGTATTGAAGCCAGAAAGAGTGAATATGTTGATGAGAAGTCAGGGGTATCGGCCAGATTGAGCATTTCTGCCTTTGAAACCATGATGAGTGCTGCGGAGAGAAGAATGTTGCTCAATGAGGAAAAGAACACCACACTTAGACTATCTGACCTAATGTCGGTAGTTCCTGCAATCATTGGAAAGATAGAAATGGTCTATGAAGGTGAGCAGGAGGGAGCAGTGAATGTTAGCTATGCACTTATTCGTTCGGCAATCCGCTCCCAAGCCTTGCAATACTTTCCTGAATTGAAAGACCTGAAGAAAGGTGAAGGAAAAAATATTGAGGCCTATCAGAAAGTTATTAATTGGTTTGGTGAAAATAGGTTGGATCTCTTCAATGATCTGGCTGACAAAGCCTATCAAAGCAAATTGGAATCAATTGATGGAATGGAAGGACTTATCGATAAGAAGTTCCCTAACTTACCGAAGGACGGAAAGTTCTTAATGATGGAGTATCTTTTACATTCCCTGGCTGAATACTCTCATTTGAGTAAAAAACAATTGGAAAAAAGCTATCAGTTTGGCGACTTGCTTTCTTCCTTCTTTACAACTGAAAACTAGAAATGATGGAATTAAAAAGAAAAATGAGCTTAATGCTCGGAATTTTATTGAGCACATCTATGATAGCTTGTGAAGATCTACCCGAACAAAAAGGAGATGACGCTCTCAAAGCGGAACAAAGAGAGGGGTTGTCAACAGCTTACTTCGCATCAGGATGTTTTTGGTGTGTAGAAGCAGTTTTTCAGAGTGTTGAAGGAGTAGTGGATGCGATCTCGGGCTATTCAGGTGGTAGCGAAAAGGATCCTACTTATGAGGAAGTCAGTAGTGGAAAAACTACTCACGCAGAGGCTGTAAAGGTTTTGTACGATCCCGACAAGGTTGACTTTAAGACCTTAGTGACGGTCTTTTTCGGTTCACATGATCCAACAACACCCAATCAACAAGGACCCGACAGAGGAGCACAGTATAGATCCATTGCTTTTTACAAAACTGAGATGGAAAAGCAGATCATAGAGGCATACATTGATAGTCTTAATAAAGCGAAGGTTTACTCGAATCCGATTGTGACCCAGGTTCAGGAGTTTGATGTCTTTTATAAGGCCGAAGAGTATCACCAAGAGTATGAAAGAAATCATCCGGAAAACCCTTATGTTAGAAGTGTTTCCATTCCAAGACTGAAGAAGTTCCAAGAAAAATATCCTCAGCTCTTGAAGGAGAACCACTAGATCTTATTGAGTTTCTTAAGGATGTTCTTTCCCCTGGCTCTAACGCCAGCTGAGTCTGTGGTATCTAGGTTTAACTGAATAGCTTCAATGAGTTCCGACTTTAATTCCGGAAAGTCTTCGCAAAGATTATAGGCAACTTGCATGGCAAATGCTTTGACTGCTATAGCCTCATTTTCAGAATGTAGCTGAGCTAGGCAATAGTCATACATCCTTGCCTTGTATTTCTCTGGAATTTCCATGAATTGCAGTATGCGTATGGTGTTTCTTTTAACCGCAATATTCACTTCACGATCCAATAGGTTCTCTATGAGCTTGGCTCTATATGGGTTTACAAGAACTGGATTTTCATCGAAACAAGCAGAAATTACCATTGCAGCTCTTTGAGAAATACGGTATTCCTCAGCTAGAAATAATTGTAGCAACTCTTCGAATTTCTTCTTGTCCTCTCCGATATAATCACGGATCAAGCAGCTATTTGCCTTAGAATGTTCTAATAGCAATTGTTCTCGAATATCCATTTATCTACCGGCTTGAAGCTGTTTGGCCTTATTGAAGTAGAAATTGGCCTGTTGCTGATTACCCATGTTTTGATAGCTGATACCTACCATTTGGTAGTAAGTAGGTTCGTTGGGTTTAATGGCAATGGCCCTATTGAAATAAGTGATCGAGCCCATATAGTCTCCCAATGTTCCTAAAGTAGAAGCGTAGTTGGCCAAAGCATCAACAAAATTTGGGTTATATCTAAGTGCTTGTTCAAAAGAGGACTTAGCCTCTTGATATTTTCCCTGTTGGAAATAGAGTGTACCTAAATTGGAAAGGGCGGTAACATTTTGAGGATTGAACTTAATGGCTTGCTGGTAATCATATACAGCTTGATCCAATTGATTCAGTCGATAATAAGCTAACCCTCTTTGTCCGTATGCATCTGAGTAGGTAGGGAGGATCTCAAGCGACTTGGAGAATGCCTTTATTGCATCTTGCAATAACTTGTTCTTAATCGCTGGGTCTTTTTCTTCCAAGGCTTTCTCCTTCATCAAACCAAGGCCGTGGTAATAGTGGCATCTGGCAGAGCGATCACAATTCTCAACATCAGTAGAGTAGAGTGTGAAGTTGTTTTTCCATGCGCTATTTCTATCTATGGTCTTAAAAGAATATAAGGCAAGTAATACTCCCGCAACTCCTAATGTCAACCCACCATTTTTTAAGTTCAATTCAGTGAGTTTTAGTTTACTTAGCTTACTTATGAGCCAAGCTAAGGCAATAGAGAAACCAATTGAGGGTATAAAAAGTAATCGTTCTCCAAAGGATGTTCCAATGGTCAGAAAAATATTTGAGTAGAGTGATATCCCAATCAAATAGATACCAATGCCCAATGCCAAGATAGGTTTCTTATTCCTCAGCTTGAAAAACAGATAGATCAAACCTGCATAGAGAAGAAAGGATATCCATACCTTCCAGTCCTGAAAGTCGGTCAGGGTAATCTGTTGAGTGGAATAATCATTCATCAAGGGGTGTGGGAAAATGAGCTTCTGCAGATAGAGTCCCAAGATCTTTATGGCCGTTGCTAGCTTAACTGCAGCATTTGGAGCAGCCATCAATAAGTTGTCGATCTTGGCAATTGTTTTATCACCACTAAGACTTCCAAGTACAGAGACCCTCATCATCAAAAAGACAACAAGAGAGATCAGCATCCACCAGCATTTTTTGAAGGCCTTGATAAGGCTTTGTTCTCTAAATAACCAGAGACATAGAGGAAAGATGCCTAAGAAGACCAAAGTACTCTCCTTTGACAAAAAGGCTAGCCAAAGAAGCACAATAGAAGCCAATAGCAGCAACTTTTTCTTTTGATCCAGATAATTCAAGAAAATAATCCCACTTCCCATTGTAAAGCAGGTAACCAAAATATCATCGACACTTTTAATATTGGCAACAACTTCTGTATGTATTGGATGTGCTGCATAGATCATGCTGGTGAGGAAGGAGAAAAATGCGTATTCCTCACCAATTAGCTTTATCAAAAAGTAAAAGAGCAGGAGACAGGATAAGGCATATAGGAGTAAGTTGAAAAAGTGGGGAAGCCAGGGTTCATCTGGAGCAATCTCCCATTGAAGGGCAAATAAGCTAAGACTTAATGGACGATATAGATTTGCTTGCACATATCCATATCCAAATCGATAATGTGTTTTGAAGATCTCTCCAACCCCATCAAGTCCTTTCTTTACGACAAAATTCTCTTTGATCACGGAGAAATCATCCAATACGTAATCATGACCTAAGGTATTGATGTATAGGAAAGATGAGAAGATCAGAATGATCAATGAATATGTCTTGAAATCCTTTGCCATGGGTAACTACAATAATACTGAATAAGTTATTCCTAATGCTTTGTTGAATCTTTATATGAACTTAACCTCCAATTTACTTTGATTCATCCTTATCTTTGTCAATTGATATTATAGAGATTATGATTACACCTATAAGATTCAAGAATGCCGAACAGGCTGACTTTGTCAAGACATTAAGGAAAAGAGTAGATAACTACTTTAAAAGCAATAACTTAAGAAAAACCGGCGGGTTTTCATTGAAACTGAAAGCTGTGGTTATGTTGTTGATCTATACAGTGCCTTACTTCCTAATGATCCTAGGAGTTATAACTAATCCTTGGGTAATGTGGGCAATGTGCGGAATTATGGGATTGGGAATGGCAGGAATTGGTTTTGCTGTTATGCATGATGCTAATCATGGGAGCTTTTCAAGCAAAAAGTGGGTAAATGACTTTTTGGGATTCTCTATTAATTTCTTGGGAGGAAATGTCAATAACTGGAAAGCCCAGCATAACCTTCTGCATCATTCTTATACCAATATTGAAGGATATGATGAAGATATTGCACCGGCAGGTATATTGAGATTCTCTCCACATTCAGAGAAGAAAAAAATACATAAATATCAATTCCTATATGCTTGGTTCTTTTATGGTTTAATGACTTTATCATGGACCTTTACAAAGGATTTTAAAGATGTATTTCGATACGAGAAAATGGGACTCTATAAACAGTTGAAGACTAGTCTTAAAAGAGAGTTCTGGTTGGTATTCGCCACTAGGATCTTTTACTTTTTCTATATGGTGGCTATACCATTAATGTTGATGGATATCAGCATTTGGCAGTTGATCGTTGGATTCTTTACCGTACACTATATTGCAGGCTTTGTTTTAGCTTGCGTCTTCCAATTGGCACATGTAATGGAAGACACTGATTTCCCTCTTCCCGAGGATGGAAGTGTTAGCAATCAATGGGCTGTGCACCAACTTCAAACTACTTTGAACTTTGCTGCGGATAATAAATGGTTGTCTTGGTTTATTGGTGGATTGAATTTTCAGGTAGAACATCACCTTTTTCCCAATATTTCTCATATCCACTATCCGAAGATCGCTCCAATAGTGGAGGCAACTGCAAAAGAATTTGGCTTGCCCTATTTCTCAGAGAACTCCTTCAGAAGAGCCCTTTCATCTCACGCAAGAATGCTCTACCAATTAGGTAGATAACCTTCCTATCTATTTGGAAATCTGCTAATTATTGGGTATATTACCCAAAATCAAATTATTTTATGTTAGCAGAATCAAAGAAAGGAAGCAAGTACAAAGAGCTTCTTGAAAAAAGCATTCAATTAGTTAAGTCTCGTGGATTCGAGGAAATAAAAACTGAGCTTGACGGTTACGATGACCCCCTTTCATTTTCTCAGCAGAAGGGTGAGAACACCTATCAACCGGATATTACAGCCAAGAATAATAGAGGTAAATTTTACTTTGAGATTGCTCAAAAGACCTCAGAGGTTACTAATCTAGTAAGTAAATGGAAATTACTTTCAACGGTGGCCAATATGAAGAATGGTGGTTTCAGTATCCTGGTTCCTTATGGTCAGAATAAGTTTACTCAAGACTTAGTTGAAAAGCACAATATCAAAGCGAAT
>JAUIGQ010000142.1 GCA_030429925.1 Bacteroidia bacterium
TGGGGGAAGACTGCGGAGCTCGCTGAGAAGTACCTGAAGAAGGGGAGCGAGATTGCCGTAGAGGGTAAATTGACCAGTCGTTCTTACGAGAACAAAGAAGGTCAGAAGAAGTATGTTACCGAAGTGGTGATCAATGAAATTCTGATGCTGGGAAAAGCCTGATGTCGACCTTCAGCTTGGGGGCGCGAAATCGTGCCCCTTTTTAGCAATTCATCTTACTAAAAACAAGAGTCTCAGAGGAATAAGCATTTTTTGTGATGCATTAAATAAAAGCTAACTTTGCGCTTGATTTTAGCACACAGTAGATGAAAGACCTATTTGACAAGATAGAAGCGAATCCGGGTCCACTCGGCAAGCACGCAAAAGAAAGTCATGGCTATTTTACCTTCCCTAAGTTGGAAGGTGAGATCAAGAACAGAATGACCTTTAGAGGGAAAGAAGTTCTTCAGTGGAGTTTGAACAACTACCTCGGTTTGGGAAATCATCCCGAGATCCGAAAGACAGATGCGAAAGCTGCCAAGAAGTGGGGATTAGCTTACCCAATGGGTGCTAGGATGATGTCGGGAAATACCATCCTGCACGAAAAGTTAGAAAAAGAACTGGCGGAATTCGTCCACAAACAGGATTCAATTCTTTTGAACTTTGGTTATCAAGGCTGCATGTCGGCCATTGACGCCCTTGTTGACAGAAACGATGTGATCGTTTATGATGCTGAGTCGCATGCGTGTATTATCGACGGAGTTAGACTGCACCAAGGAAAAAGGTACGTATACAAGCATAACGATATTGAAAACCTTGAGAAGCAGCTTGAGAGAGCAACCAAATTAGCAGACGAGCAAAATGGTGCTATTCTGGTGATCACAGAAGGTGTTTTCGGTATGTCGGGAAATCAAGGTAAGCTCAAAGAGATCGTTGCTTTGAAGGAGAAGTACAATTTTAGGTTGTTCGTTGATGATGCACACGGAATTGGAACCCTTGGAGCAACCGGCGCAGGAACAGGAGAAGAACAAGGCTGTCAGGACGAGATCGATATCTACTTCGGAACCTTTGCAAAATCCTTCGCCAGCATTGGAGCATTCATTGCCGGTGATGAGAACATCATTGAATACCTCAGATACAATACCCGTTCACAGATTTTTGCTAAGTCGCTGCCCATGCCACTTGTGGTTGGAGCCAGAAAGAGACTGAAGATGATCAAAGAAATGCCGGAATTGAGAGAACAGCTTTGGAAAGTAGCGAACGGACTACAAAAAGGATTGAAAGAAGCCGGATTTAGCATTGGAACTACCAACTCACAAGTAACACCGGTGGTATTGCAGGGAGGATTAGGTGAGGCTACTAATCTTACTTTAGACCTTAGAGAAAATCACGACCTCTTCTGCTCTATTGTGGTTTATCCGGTAATTCCTAAGGGAATGATTATCTTGAGATTGATCCCAACAGCCATGCATACAATGGAAGATGTTAAATACACCATTGAAACCTTCTCCAAGGTGAAGGGCAAGCTGGAAGCAGGAGAATACAAATCAGACGAAATAGCGGCTGTATAATTGACCTTTCACCTCTGTGAGCCTCTGAGCTTCTCAGTGCAACTCTGTGGAACTATCTAATTAATTGTGCCACAGAGGAACGCAGAGTACGTCACAGAGGAAAACAAAATAGATTCTGCTTCAATCAAAGACCTTCCCCGGATTCAAAATACCATTTGGATCAAAGACGGCTTTGATCTTCTTCTGCAGTTCAATTTCTGTTTCAGAAAAGACCACATCCATAAACTCTTTCTGCACCAAGCCGATCCCATGCTCACCGGAAATAGTACCACCCAGCTTTTTGCAAAGTTCAAAGATCTCCCGAATGGGTTGTTTCAAACCCTCTTGCCAGAACTCGTCGGAGAGGTCTCCTTTCAGAATGTTCACATGTAAATTGCCATCTCCTGCGTGTCCGTAGCAAACCGAGCGGAAACCGTACTTCTCTCCTATCTCCTTTACCCCTTTCAAGAGTTTAGGTAGCTCTGCCCTCTTGACCACCGTGTCTTCTTCCTTATAGATGGAGTTCACCTTCACTGCTTCTCCCAAGCTTCTGCGGAGTTTCCAAAGTCTCTCCTTTTCCGCTTCAGATTCTGCAAAGAGAATTTCACCTGTATCGTAAGTTGTAACCAGTTCATAGATCTTTTCAGCTTCTGCATTCAATTGATCAGGGTCATTCCCATCCACTTCTATCAGCAAATGTGCCTCAATATCATCTTCTATAGCTACCTCAATTCCCGGAATATATCTTTGAGCGAAATCCAAAGCATCTCTTTCCATGAACTCCAGAGCTGAGGGAGTAATTCCCAGGTGGAAGATCTTGGCTACAATATCGCAAGCATCTTCAGCCTTTTTAAAGGGCGCCAGGAGCAAACGATCGTATTTAGGCAAAGCCAACAATCGAAAGACTACTTTGGTGATAATACCGAGTGTTCCTTCTGAACCGATCATCAATTGGGTTATGTTCAAGCCTGTTGCATTCTTCAGCACATTGGCGCCTGTCCAGATAACACTACCATCGGCCAACACTACCTCCAGGTTTAGCACAAAGTCCTTGGTCACTCCATACTTCACAGCTCTTGGTCCGCCTGAGTTCTCTGCCAAGTTCCCCCCAATAAAACAACTCCCCCTACTAGCGGGGTCGGGAGGATAATAAAGTCCTTCCTTGGCCACTGCCTCTTGGAATTCCTGAGTGATCATGCCGGGTTCAACCGTAGCCTGAAAGTTCTCATGATCGATCTCCAGCAATCTGTTCATCTTGTGCATGCTCAGGGTCACTCCACCCATAATAGGAAGTGCACCACCGCTCAAACCGGTTCCTGCACCTCTTACCGTTAATGGGATCTTGTTTTCATTGCAATAAGCGGTGATCTTGGAAATCTCTTCTATTGAGTAAGGTATCAGTACGATCTCAGGAAGGAAATGAAGATCCTCAGTATAATCATGGTCGTACTCCTGCTTTTGCTCCTCACTTTGAAGCAGTTGTTCCTCCTTCAAAAAGCTCCCAAAGAAATGAACATCAGCTTCTTCTATTTTCTTGTATTCCTTCTGCTTTGGCATAGTTCAAATTTGACCTTTTTTGGTATCTTGGGCAATCTTTATTTCAGAATATACATCCATGAAGAATTTCTTAAGAAGATCTAGCCTGATCGCAGCACTATTCCTGTCATTCACTGTTGCTTTCGCCTCCGATAACCCCAACCCTCCTGAAAAGAAAGAGGTGACTATAGCGGATATATGGAAAGACGGCACTTTTAGAACCGACTATGTGAGTGGGTTCCGAAGCATGAAGGATGGAGCTCATTACACCATACTCGAAAGAAAAGAGGGTGAAATGCAGATCTCAAAATACAGTTATAAAAGCGGGGAATTTGTTGAAGCTATTGTAATGGCTGAAGATCTAATGTTCAATGATAAAAAGATCCGCATAGAGAGCTATGAGTTCTCTGCCGATGAAAAAAAGGTATTGATAGGATCTGAGGTTGAAAGCATCTACAGAAGATCTACCAAAGCTTATTACTACATCTATGATCTTAAATCCAAAACGTTGGAGGAATTGGATGCAAATGGTAAGCAGATGTATGCCGACTTCTCCCCGGCGGGAAATATGGTGGCCTATGTCCGCAACAACAACCTTTTCTACAAAGATTTAGAAAAGAAGGAAACCATCATTGTTACTTCTGATGGAGTATATAACAAGATCACCAATGGGGCTGCAGACTGGGTATATGAAGAAGAATTGGAACTTTCTCAAGCTTTTGCTTGGTCACCGGATGGAAAGAAATTGGCCTATTACCGATTTGACGAGACCAATGTGAAGCAGTGGGACATGAAGATGTACAATGGTCTATATCCTGACCATACTCGATTCAAATATCCAAAGGCCGGTGAAGAGAATTCAAAAGTGAGCGTTCATATCTACCATCTTGGGAAGGGAGAGACCAAAAGAGTGAAGACCGAAAACGACTATGAATATATTACCCTGATCAAGTGGAATGATAAAACCAATGAGCTGATCGTTATCTCCTCCAACAGACACCAATCTAAGGCAGACATCAATCTTGTAGATCCTTCAACCGGAGGCAGCAAGGTGATCTATACAGAGAAAAGCGACACTTATATTGAAATGCCCTATCACATCTATTTTCAAAATGAAGGAAGAGACTTCATTATTCTCAGCGAGAAAAGTGGCTTCAGACATATCTACCGTTACGGAATGGATGGCAAATTGAAAAAGCAACTCACTACCGGAGACTGGCCGGTAACAGAATATTATGGGGCCAATGACAATGACGGCTGGGTTTATTACCAATCTGCTGAAGTGAATCCTTTGGAAAGACATGTCTATAGAGTAAATATGAGTACAGGCAAGAAAGAGAAACTAAGCAGCTTAAAAGGACAGAACAATGCTTCCTTCAGCAGTTCTTTCGATTACTTTCTCAACTACCAAAGCTCTGCTAACACTCCTTACAGAATTAGTCTACACAACTCAGCCGGCAAAGAGATCAGGGTGTTGAAAGACAATGCTTCACTAAGAAAGAAGTTAGAGAATTACAATATCACTAAAAAGACCTTCTTCAAGTTCAAAACGGCTGAAGGAGAAGAATTCAACGCTTGGATGATCAAACCTTCAGATTTTGATGAAAGCAAGAAATATCCTGTATTCGTTACCATTTATGGCGGTCCGGGCTACCAAACGGTGCAAGACAGCTGGGGAGGCAGCAATTACTTCTGGCACCAACATTTGGCGCAGAAGGGATACATTGTAGTTTCTGTGGATGTAAGAGGATCTGGAGCAAGAGGTGCCAAATTCAAGAAAGTGACCTATAAGCAACTGGGTAAATACGAAACGATGGACCTGATCGCTTCGGCTAAATATTTCGCCACCCTGCCCTATGTTGATGGAGGAAGAATAGGAATTCAAGGTTGGAGTTATGGCGGTTATATGTCCTCACTCTGCTTGCTAAAAGGTGCCGATCAATTCAAAATGGCCATTGCCGTTGCGCCGGTTACCAACTGGAGGTTCTACGACTCTATTTATACGGAAAGATATATGCAAACTCCTCAGGAAAATCCCGATGGATACGACGACAACTCCCCTATCAATCATGTAGATAAATTAAAAGGAAAGTACCTGCTAGTGCACGGAACGGCCGATGATAACGTCCATTTCCAAAACACTACAGAAATGATCCAGGCTTTGGTTGAGGCTGATAAACAATTCGACCTATTCATTTATCCCGATAAGAATCATGGTATTTATGGAGGAAATACAAGGTATCACCTCTATAACAAGATGACGAATTTCGTCTTGGAGAACCTATAATATTCGGTCTAATCATCTATATTTAACCCCAAATTAAAACAGAAATGAGCGATAACACTAAGCAAACAGGACTGGCAGCAGGGCATCCAAATGGATTAATGACCCTCTTCTTCTCAGAAATGTGGGAAAGATTCTGCTATTATGGAATGAGAACCCTCTTGACCCTTTATTTGGTCAAATCTTTAATGAAAGGGGATGCAGAAGCCTCACTGATCTACGGAGCCTATACCGGTTTGATCTACGCCGCTCCAATCCTTGGAGGTAGAATGGCCGACAAATTCCTGGGTTATCGTTTTGCTGTATTGTTGGGAGCCGTATTGATGGCAATTGGAGAATTCATGATCTTGGGAGGTACTGAAAACACCCTCTTGATCGGAATGGGAGCCCTGATCATTGGAAACGGTTACTTTAAAGCGAATATATCTACTATCGTTGGGAAACTTTACAAAGAAGGGGACCCAAGAAGGGATTCAGGATTTACCATCTTCTATATTGGAATTAATATCGGAGCCCTGCTTGCAACTACCCTCGTAGCTTATGTGGGTGAAACTTATGGATTCAAGTACGGATTTGGATTGGCAGGTTTTGGAATGCTGGCCGGTTTTGCCATCTTCTACCTCAACAGAGCTAAATATTCAGCAGCAGCCGGCTTGGAAATAACAGAAGCCGGAAGAAAGAAAGTAGCAGGCCCTTTGAATATGGCTCATATTATCACCGTTGGTTCATTGGCCTTGATCCCGATTTGTTATCTGCTGATCGCCCACAATGAATTAATGAAGCCTTTGCTTTTCGGATTGTTCGTTTACATAGCCATTTCTATGATCATGGCGGGAAGATCGGAAGACAGAAAACTGAGCAACACTACTCCTATTTGGAGAGACCGTATGGTGGCTTTGATCATCTTTATGGTCATTAACTCTGTATTCTGGGCTTGTTTTGAGCAAGCGGGTACCTCTCTAACTCTTTTCGCAGATAGGAATGTAGATAGAATGATCTTAGGCTGGGAGATGCCGGCCTCTATGACCCAATTCTTCAACCCATTCTTTATTATCACCTTCGGTTCATTGTTCTCTTGG
>JAUIGQ010000010.1 GCA_030429925.1 Bacteroidia bacterium
GCTTCTATACTCTAGACCAAGCAGGTCAACCACTCTGGAAATAACAGTCCCTGCTGCTTCCTCAACCGTTTGAGGTTGACTGTAAAAAGAGGGGATGGCCGGACAAATGATCCCACCGGCCCTAGTGATCTTGCTCATATTCTCTAGGTGGATAAGACTCAGAGGGGTTTCTCTTGCTACTAAAATTAGCTTTCTTCTTTCTTTGAGAATTACATCAGCTGCTCTGGTTGTGAGGTCGTTGGAAATTCCTGAAGCAATTCTACCTAAAGTGCCCATACTGCATGGAGCGATCACCATATTCTCATATTGAGCAGATCCAGAGGCAAAAGGTGCCATGAAGTCATTCTTTTCATAGAATTGGAACGGATACTTCTCAAAATCTTTGTTGCCCAGTTCGTGCTCCCAAACATATTTGGCATTATCTGAAATCACCACACCAACTTGATCGATCTGATCTCCTAGTTCTGAAAATGCGTCCATCAGAAGCTTTGCATAGATGGAGCCGGAAGCGCCGGTTACCGCCAACACGATCTTCTTATTGCTCCCCATAGAATACGTATCTGAGATTGAAACTTAGCACATGATGAAACATTCCGCTATCAAACAAATATCTAGCTTCACTATCATATTGTCTGAAGTGTACCACCGAACTGCTATATCTAAAGTTCATCATGAGGCTTTCTGTAAAGTGAAAATAAATACCACCGAGAAGTCCAACATCGTAGTTATTGAATTGGTTCAACTCAGGAGGAATTTCAAAGACGCCTATCTCATCTTCCAGATGTGTTCCGATCAACTGACCATAATAAGCACCTGCTTCAAATTTAAAACGCTTATAATCCATTCTTGCCATTACCGGGATCTCTATGTAGTTCATTCTGAGTAAGAAGAACTCCGTATCTCCTTCACTGGTATTTGGATTTCTTCTGCTACCTTTCTGTGAATAGTTGATCTCCATTTGCAAATTGATCTTTTTGGAGATATCTATATTGGAGAACAATCCGCCAATGATACCGGCTTTATTAAATCCGCTATAGCCATCTCCTGATACTTGAGAAGCATTGATACCAAAGAGAGCACCGGCATTAAAGCTCTGAGAATAGAGGCAAGACCCGATAAATATCAGCAATGAGAGTAGAAGGTAGGACTTACTTTTCATTAGTATATAAAAGTAAGCAATGGCTTTGAAAGCTATTCACTTACATGAGCGGCATTTGCCTGAATGATCTCGTAAGAGGTGACATCACTATCATAGATAAAAGCAATAGATTCTAAGTCATTTGCTTTCCAGCTAGGGTCCAATGGTAAAATATACTGGATCTTTTGTGTTTCACCTTGATTAGCTTCGTTCAAGCTTTTTCCCCAAGTGTCATTCACGATCTTTCTAAGCATATGCCTATGATCATAGTCCGGTTGATCTACTGTAATGTTCAATTGCCAATCTATAATGTGGTCTTCAGCCACAAACACTTGAAGGTTGTAGTCCTCTTGTAGGGTCTCAAGCCATTCTATTTCAATATCAATTCTCAGGAGATTTGAAGCCGCACTGTAAAAATTTCTCATCTTAATGACCGCCTTTGGGTTGTCATCCTTGATTGCGTTGATGGCACCTTCCCAGCTATTTACAGGAGTGACAGCACCACCTATTCTGCTAACCATACCCCTAGGGTAAGCATCTCCCGGGTTGAATGTTGTAGCATAAGTTTCAGCTTTGCCACTTGGAGGCCGGTGGTCGCTTTTGTACTTATCGCCTGTTTGTTTTGGTTCGGCAAATTTTCCTGCATGTATTGAAACAGGAATCAGTTGATCTCCTAAAATAGTATCTAGTCGGATTACCTCTGCTGCTCCAATCGGACAATTCAAACAGGTATGTCCGGTAAATTCTTCCAATACAATGAATCTTCTATTGCTATTGTCGTATCCATCTAAGGAATCCCAGCTATTGGAATTAATTAGGTCCAATAACTGTTCTGAGTTGCTAATGCCCAGAGAAGGGTCAGTGATGTACTCTGTTTCTCCATCTAAGGAAAAAGAGCTTCCTTGATCTTTTGGAATAGGGTCATCTATCTTGTCACAGCTAGATATGATAATACTAATGATACTAAGTGCAAATATTATTTTCTTCATATCCAATATTTTAGAAACTACTGGTAATAGAAAGGTAGAGTCCACTTGAAGCCGGAACAACTCTGCAAACACCTCCTACACAGAAGATACCTGCTCTTTGTCTACCATAGCTCATGGTGATCCTATTACCCCCATTATTGTAACCAATAGATGCATTATAATAATGAATTTGTTTTTTACTGTCCTCATTCCCGTAATTGTATTGGTCCATTAGGGCAAAGAACCAATGAGGAGAATAAGAATATTCCAAAAGGAGTGTTGCCCAATCTCCTTGATCTTGTTCTGTGAACAATACTTGAGCTTCCGTTCTCAAAGAATTTCTCATATTGAACTTATAGGTAACATCTGCAATTCCAATGTTTGCATATACAGTTGGCTCTCCAGGTTTCCCTTCTATGACGTCTTTATTGTAGACGAGGTTGGCATAGGTAAACCTACCTTTCACCTTTTTAGAGAACTTTTTGGTCAATTGGGTATTGAAGTCCTTAAAGTAAACTTCTCCTACTTCGAACCATTTTGATTCATAACCTTGTCTCTTTGTAAGTTCATCATTGAGATGGGTAGTGTCCAGGTTATTGGCGGTAGCATAGTTTACTTGAATATCCATTCCATATTTGCCACCTAAAAGACTCCCTTTATCAAATTTGTAGATCAGATCAGCTTGATAGGCAACTTCTCCATTTAACTGAACTGCATATGGATAAAGAGTTGCTAAAAGATTGTAAGTGTGTTGTTTGGTCAATGCTGGTAGATAATTGATCAATAGGTTTTGCTGATCAGCAGTTCTATCTGAACGGAAACTCATATTGTCGTTTCTTTTGGCTGCCAAGACCAATCCAAATCCTTTTCTGGAGTAGGAGGTCTGAACGAACAGGGCTTCACCCGGCTTGTAGATATATCCATTGTCGGCAGATGGATCATTTGCTTTGTATGCATACTCGGCATTGACATTAAAATAACCATGGGTTAAATTGATCCTTCCAGCGCCTGCCCCAACATTTTCAGGGAGCACATATCTTGAGTCTTGATCTGCTTGATATTTGCTAATGCCACTTGCTCCCAAGATGATCCTAGTTTTACTTTCACTAAATCCATTGATAGCCTCATTGAGACTTAATTCAACATCTAATCCTCTCACGATTCCTTCCCCATATTCGAAAAATATTCTCTGAACACCGGTTACTCCTGTAACAGTTAATCCCCTTGCTAAAGAATACTTAACTCGAACTCCATCCATCATATTGTCATATCCCAATCCTCTTTCTTCATAGGTCCTGAAAATTAGTCCGTTTCCAAATTGCTCATAGAAATTACCTACAGTTACACTTAATCTTTTCTTCTGGAAGGAGGCAAAGCGGTAGGTTAATCCATTTCCCTTATACCCATCTGGAAAACCTAATAAAGCATTCAGGTAACTCTCGTATCTGACACCCATAGAGAAGGGCCCATTGGTATATACAAGGTTTAAGAATCCATTGGACAGGATCTTTTCAGGAACATCTTGCGCCCCGATCAAGGAATCTTCCTGATAATATTGCATATCCAGTTGAAAGTTTCCCCTTACTTCTCCATTACTCAGTATCTGATCAACAGATTGAGCATTGATATTACTTATTGAAAAAATTGAGATAGTTAGGCCAATGGCCAGCTTGGTTAGAGAGATATTCTTCATCTAATTCTTGAGCCAATCAGCTCTTTAAATTATTCGATCATTCAATGCTTTCGCCTGCTGCAAGCTTTTTTACAAGCTCATATAATTCGTACTCATCTCCTTCAGAGTATGAATTGTGCTGCCATACGATGTTTCCTTTGTTGTCAACTAAAAAAGTATGAGGTACATTATTGACACCTAAGGCTCTTTTAAAGTCGCCATTTGGGTCAATATAAACATCATATTCCCAGCCTTTTCCATTAACGTAGGGTGCTACTTTGGCGAAATTCCTTGTATCGTCTATCGACATTGCAACTAACTTTACGCCTGTTTCATCTACCCAGTCTTCATACATTTCTGCAATATTGTTTAGCTCTCTCTTACAGGGGCTGCACCAGGTTGCCCAGAAGTTGATGATGATGGGGCCATCGTTCTTGATCTCACCGGTATTGAACTTAGATCCGTCCATTTTCTTCACGTCTACAGCAGGGATCTTGTTCTTTGTATTTTGCGCATAGCTAAGGCTAGTACCGAAAAGCAATGCACAAATCAATAGGCTTTTGATAATTTTCATGCTTAATGTTTTTAGGGAAGGGCTAAATTACGAATTCATTCAAACAGATTTTCTTAAATTTGTTGATTCACTATAGATGAAGAGATTATGAAAAAACTTTTATTATTTGTTTTTATAGTTGGAGCCTCATTATCCATGAGTGCCCAAAATATAGAAATTTGGAACTCAAGTGGTAACGAAAACCTTACCAATGATACTATGATATTTTGGCATGCAGTATCTCCTAATGTTGTAGAGGATGATTTCAAGCACGATAATTTTGCCAAGATCGTTAACAAATCTGGCGGTTCGATGACCATAAAGCTTAGAAGAATTGAACATCAGACAATCAGCGGTACAGCTGATTATCTATGTTGGGGAGCCACTTGTTTTGGCGCATACAATGCAGGTGATTCTGTTGATTGGTATGTTGATGATCAAGCAGTTGTTGCTTCTGGTGATACAGCCGGTGGAACTGGCTTAGTGGTTTATTTGATCGCCAACGATCAGGTAGGAGAAGCATTATACCAATATCATTTCTACAACAATGAAAATCCTTCTGACTCTGCATCAGTTTATGTAAGATGGTCAATCTCATTGTTTACTGAAATTGAAGACATAGCAAATGCCGTTCAGAAGATGCAAGTTTATCCAAACCCTGCAGCTGATAATTTTACAGTAGATCTTAATGCCGGAATAAAGGCGGATAACCAAGAAGTAATTATTAGAGATATGTTGGGTAAGGTGATCAGAAGAGAAAACATCCCAAGTGCACAAGAAAAATTCTATTTCTCTACCTCGGAGATGCAAGGAGGTATTTATTTTGTTTCTTATGCTATAGATGGAGAAATCTTGAAAACGAACAAATTAGTGGTGAAGTAATTCAACACTTCGATACCCTTATAAATGAAAAAGGAAGCTAATTAGCTTCCTTTTCTTTTTTCAACTCTTTTTCAATGATCTTCAGCCCATCAGCTGCTGTGGTTTGGATCAAGGTCCAATCTTTAGAAAAGCTATACTTAGGAAGCTTTGGGTCTACAAGAAAACATTTGGTATTTGGACTGATACAACCTACTAAGCCGGCTGCCGGGTAAACATTCAAGGAAGTCCCGATCGTAATGAATATATCTGCCTCATTTACTAGTGCATCAGCCTTGTCCATCAGGGGAACAGATTCTCCAAACCAAACAACATGAGGCCTGAGCTGGCTTCCTTTTTCACATTTATCTCCAAGTTTGATCTCCTTTTTCCACTCGTAGGTGAGGTTGGAATCAACCAGACTTCTAGCTTTCAATAGCTCTCCATGCAGATGCAAAACTTTTGTTGAGCCGGCTCTCTCATGCAGATCGTCAATATTCTGTGTGATGATCTGCACGTCGTAGTTCTTTTCCCATTTGGCAATGATCTTATGGGCCTTATTTGGTTTTGCCTTCAGCAATTGAGACCTTCTCATATTGTAGAACTCGAGAACTAGCTTAGGGTCTCTTTTCCAGGCACTAGGGGTGGCAACTTCTTCTACGTTGTAACTTTCCCAAAGGCCTCCATTATCGCGAAAGGTCTTCAAGCCACTCTCTGCGCTCATTCCCGCCCCACTAAAGACTACGATCTTCGCTTTTTTGCCCATTGTTGAATTGCTTGCTGACACAGTATTTACTGTTTTTTTAACCTTTGGTATTGCTTACATTTATCAACCCTAAATTTAAGCAAATGCCTGACTCTAGAAAGAAATTGGAAGCTCTTGATTATCACTCAGATGGAAGAGCCGGAAAGATAGAGATCAAACCCACCAAACCATACAGTTCTCAGCGTGATCTTTCTTTGGCATACTCACCCGGAGTAGCTGAGCCTTGTTTGAAGATCCAAGAAGATAAAGAGAATGCCTTCAAGTACACTACCAAAGGAAATCTGGTTGCAGTAATTAGCAATGGAACAGCTGTGCTTGGCTTGGGAGATATAGGAGCTCTGGCCTCAAAGCCGGTAATGGAAGGAAAGGCATTGCTCTTTAAGATATTTGCCGATATCGATGTTTTTGATATTGAGGTCGACAATAAGGATATCGACTCCTTTGTTAATACGGTAAAAGCTATAGCTCCAACCTTTGGGGGGATCAATCTTGAAGATATCAAAGCTCCGGAATGTTTTGAGATCGAAGAGAGACTGAAGAATGAGTTAGACATCCCCGTCATGCATGATGATCAGCATGGTACAGCCATTATCTCATCTGCCGCATTGCTCAATGCATTGGAGATCGCAAAGAAAAAGATCAAGGAAGTTAAGGTGGTGGTGAATGGTGCCGGTGCCTCAGCTATGGCCTGTACTAAGCTATATATGGCTCTTGGAGTTCAAAAGAAGAATGTGGTTGTGGTAGATAGCAAAGGGGTGATTAGAAAAGATAGAAAGGAACTCAATAAGTATAAAAAGGAACTGGCAACTTCAAGGGATATCAACACCTTGGAGGAGGCACTTAAGGATGCCGATGTCTTTCTGGGCTTGTCAAAAGGGAATATCCTTTCCAAGAAAATGGTTCAGAGCATGGCTAATGATCCTATTGTTTTTGCCTTAGCGAACCCCGATCCGGAGATAGCTTACAAAGATGCTAAAGCAGCCAGAAAGGATGTGATCATGGCAACCGGAAGGTCTGATAATCCAAATCAAGTAAACAATGTACTTGGTTTTCCCTTCATCTTTAGAGGGGCTTTAGATGTCAGAGCAACGGCCATTAACGAAGAGATGAAACTTGCTGCAGTCAAAGCAATTGCAGCCCTTGCCAAAGAACCTGTTCCGGAGGTTGTAAACGAAGCATATAGCTCGAGGAATTTGAGTTTCGGAAAAGACTTTATCATTCCAAAACCAATGGATCCGCGACTCTTGGTTGCAGTTGCACCGGCTGTTGCAAAGGCCGCTATGGATTCAGGAGTTGCTCAACATAAGATAGAAGATTGGGAAGAATATAAGATCGAGTTAAATACAAGATTGGGCCTAGACAATAAGCTGATCAAGAACATGACAGAAAGGGCTCAAAGAAAGCCACAAAGGGTGGTCTTTGTCGAGTCCGACAATTACAAGGTTTTGAAGGCTGCCCAAATCGTTAAGGATGAAAATATTGCCATTCCGATCTTGCTTGGAAACGAGGACAGGATCAAAGCCCTTATTGAAGAGAATAAACTTGAGCTGGATGGTGTTCAGATCATCGACCCTAAAGATGAAGTAAATAAAGATCAACGCTATGCCTATGGAGATATCTTCTTCAAGAAAAGACAGAGAAGAGGAGTAACTCAGTACGAAGCAAGACATAAGATGCGGGATCGAAATTATTTCGGTTCCATGATGGTTGAAAGTGGAGATGCCGATGCATTGATCAGTGGCATCACTAGGAACTATCCTGAAACCATTCGACCTGCTTTGCAATTGATAGGAACAGAAGAGGGAGTGAAGAAAATTGCCGGAATGTATATCCTGATCACTAAGAATGGACCGGTATTCTTTGCTGATACAACGATCAATGTAGACCCAACTGCTAGAGATTTGGCAGATATTGCTGTGCTTACAGCAGCTTCAGTTGAAAGGTTCAAGATACGTCCCAGAATAGCCATGCTCTCCTTTGCAAACTTCGGCTCTACAGATTATGCCCAAGCAAAGAAAGTGGGAGAAGCTGTTTCTATACTTCATAAAGAGCATCCGGATTTGATCGTAGACGGAGAGTTACAGGCAAACTTTGCTCTAAATTCATCTAAGATGAAGGAAAAGTTTCCCTTCTCCAAACTAGTAGATCGCAAGGTGAATGTGCTAATTTTCCCCAATCTATCTGCCGGTAATATTGCCTATAAGTTAGTTCAAGAAATGGGTGAATTAGAAGCGATAGGTCCAATCCTATTGGGTCTTCAAAAACCGGTGCATGTACTGCAATTAGGCAGTAGTGTTAGGGAAATCGTGAATATGGTTACAATTGCATCAGTGGATGCACTAACAAGAAAAAAATAATTTCAATTCAATGATTGCACAAATTAGGGGAAGACTGATTGAGAAGAATCCAACTTATGCCATAATTGATTGCAATGGTGTAGGCTATCAATTGAACATCTCACTGAATACTTACAGTAAAATGGGAGATGATGAAAATTGTAAATTATATACCCAATTGATCGTCAGAGAAGATGCTCAATTGCTCTATGGATTCTACGATCTGTCTGAAAAACAATTGTTTCAATTATTGATCTCTGTTTCAGGTGTTGGAGCGGCAACTGCACTTACGGTTTTATCGGCCGGAGACCCTCAGGAAATAGCGGAAGCTATCATAAGTGGAGACGTTGCTTGGTTCAAAAGTGTCAAAGGCATAGGACCAAAATCTGCTCAGAGGATCATCATCGATCTCAAAGATAAGGTGGGAGTAGCCTTTGATGTAGATAATATTTCTCAATCTGAGGGCAATACTGTTAAAGATGAGGCGTTATCAGCTTTGGTCATGCTTGGTTTTAATAAAAACCAAGCAGAAAAAACTATTGGTAGAATCCTAAAAACGAATAGCGAATACGGCGTAGAGGAAGTGATCAAGCTGGCTCTTAAAGGGCTATAAAACCCATCTCAATTGATATTTACGACTAATTATATTGGCAGGCGTATCTTACCTTTTGCGCTCGTTGGAACCTTTATCGGTTCTCTGTTGGCCGTAAATCCAATTGATGTTCCTGAGCTTGAAAATTTCAATCCTTTTCTCATCTCACCGGACTCTACTGAAGACGACTCTGCAGATGTAGATCTCATCTTTCCTTTTGACGATGAAAGTAATCAAGGGGTAAACGATGGTGGAAGCCCTCTATATCTTTCAGATCCATCCAATGTGGATAAGAAGTTCGAATACGATCCGGAAACCGGTCAGTATAACTATTTGCAAAAGATGGGTGATAATGACTACAGGAGTCCAACCTATATGACCCTTGATGAGTATCTGGAATACGATATGGAAAAGAGTCAGAAGGACTTCTGGAGACAGAAGGCTGCGGCTGAAACTCTTAATGAAAGTCAAGGCTTTCGCCCACAGATCAATGTGAAGGGAGAGCTTTTCGATAGGATATTTGGCGGGAACACTATTGATATTCGTCCGCAAGGTTCTGCTGAACTTTCCTTTGGAGTGAATGTGTCAAGAAGGGATAATCCTGTTCTGCCGGAACGACAAAGACGAACCAGTACTTTCGATTTTGATCAAAAGATCCAGTTGAACGTGATCGGAAATATTGGAGAAAAACTGAAGATCCAAACCAATTATAATACAGAAGCAACCTTCGATTTCGAGAATCAAATGAAGATCGAATACACCGGCTATGAAGATGAGATCATTCAAAAGATAGAAGCCGGAAATGTCTCTTTCCCGCTTCAAAGTTCTCTTATCACCGGAAGTCAAACCCTCTTTGGTGTGCGAACTGAACTGCAGTTTGGAAGGTTGAGGATCAGCTCTATCTTTTCACAAGAAAGAGGAGAGAAGAAGGAGATCAATATCACAGGTGGAGCAACAGTCCAAGAGTTTGAAAAGTCGGCTGATGATTATGAAGAAAACAAACACTACTTTCTATCCCATCTTTTCAGAGATAGCTACGAAAGAAATCTTGCTAATCCACCTAGGGTAACTTCAAGGATCAATATCACTGCTGTTGAGGTATACATTACCAACACCCAAGGAACATTTAACAATACCAGAAATATACTTGCCTTTACAGACCTCGGTACGGATAGAAGGATCTATAACAAAGCTGAAGTGAACAAGACTCCATCTGCAGTTGCAGCAGACAATGGAGCTAACGACCTCTATAGAAACTTGAACGGTGGTTTTGCCGGCTTTGAAGACATCAGGAACTTCAATAATGCTGATGCAATTCTTCAGGCTGAAGGTTTGGAAAGTGGAACCGACTATGAAAGACTGGAAAATGCTGTGCTTCTTTCTCCAAGCGAGTATACCTTAAATCCGGAATTGGGATACATCTCCTTGAACAGAACTTTGAATCCTCAAGATGTTTTGGCAGTTTCATATCGATATACCTATAACGGTAAAGTTTATCAGGTTGGAGACCTTTCCACCGATGGGGTTGATGGTCAGAGAGCACTTTATCTGCAAATGCTGAAAGGAACCATCATTGATCCTACCCTGCCAAGTTGGGATCTGATGATGAAGAACGTTTATTCATTGGATGCATTTAACATTAGTGCAGAAAATTTCACCTTTGAGATCTGGTATCTTAATGAGGAGACCGGTGTTGAGATCCCTTATTTCCCTGAAGGCAAGAACAATGGAAGACCACTTTCCAATGTTTTGGCTTTGGATAGGATCTCAGTTACCAATGATCAAACACCTGATGGGATCTTCGATTTCCTACCTGATATCACGATCAATCCGAGAAATGGAAGGATCTACTTCCCGGTCTTGGAACCTTTTGGCGACTATCTGAAAGGAACCTTTAACAACCCGGCCCTGGGAATTAAATATGCATTTGATTCTCTTTATACCACCACCAAGATCCTTGCACGGCAAGATGTAGATATCAATCGAGTTCCGGCTCCGAGATCTCTCTGAATGCTTTTAATATACCCCAAGGGTCTGTTACAGTAACGGCAGGTGGCGCCAGGTTAACAGAAAATGTAGATTATACCGTAGATTATAATCTAGGTAGAGTAAAGATCTTGAATGAAGGGATCTTAGCTTCCGGTCAGCCGATCAAGGTGAGTTTGGGAAGTAACTCCCTTTTCAACGTTCAAACAAAAACACTCATCGGTTCTCGTTTTGATTACAGGGTCTCAGATGATATCAATATTGGGGGTACCGTCCTGAATTTAACAGAAAGACCACTTACAAGAAAGATCAATATTGGAGATGAGCCTATTTCGAATACTGTAGTTGGAATTGATGGATCTTTTGAAACTGATGCCCCCTTTATTACACAAGCAGCAGATCTACTTCCATTCTATTCCACCAAGGAGAAGTCAACCTTAACCGTAACAGCTGAAGCAGCCAGGTTATTCCCGGGAAACTCAAGAGCGATCACTAAAGATGGTATTGCATACATAGACGATTTTGAAGGAAGTCAGACGGTGTATGATATTCGAACTGCCAACGCTTGGTTCCTGGCCAGTACACCTCAAGGGCAGGACGACCTCTTCCCGGAAGGTAATTTGAACAACGATAGAGCCTATAACTACAACCGTGCAAAGTTAGCCTGGTATACCATTGACCCCTTGTTCTTTAGGAACGATAATAGAACACCATCTCATATTAGAAATTCAGCCAGTCAGTCGAACAACTATTCCAGAGAGATCTTAGAAACAGAAGTTTTCCCAAATAAGGATCCGGAGCCCGGTTTGATCAATAACCTTCCCACTCTGGATCTTGCATTTTATCCCAGAGAAGTTGGACCCTATAACTATGAGACTTCAGCCTATAGCACTGGAGGGGTGAACATCTCTCAGGGATTGAACAGGGATGGATCATTGATCAGTCCGGCGAGTAGATGGGGTGGTATCATGAGGCAGATACAGAACTCAGATTTTGAAGCATCGAATGTGGAATTCATTCAATTCTGGATAATGGACCCATTTAACGAACAAGATGGAAATCCCAATCACAGTGGGGGTGAATTGTATTTCAATATTGGATCTGTTTCAGAAGATATCTTGAAGGATTCTAGAAAGAGTTTTGAAAATGGATATTCCATAGATGGATCCACAGATAATACTGCTGCAACCATCTGGGGTAGGATACCAACGGTTCAGTCGGTAGTGAATGCCTTTGACAATAATCCTTCCTCCAGAGTGAATCAGGATTTAGGATTGGATGGATTGAACGATGATAATGAAAGGGCTTTCTTCCAGGGTTACCTAGATTCCCTTGCAGCTATTCTTGACCCTGCAGCCCTTGCTGCATTTTCTACCGACCCTTCAAAGGATAACTATCACTATTATAGGGGGGGTGATTATGATTCACAACAACTATCTATCATTGAACGATACAAGATGTTCAACGGTCATCAGGGAAACTCACCCACTGCTGAGCAGTCACCGGAATCTTATCCAACTGCTGCTACCACACTTCCGGATGTAGAGGATGTGAACAGGAACTTCAACCTTGATAGAACGGAAGCTTATTATCAATATCGTATTCCCCTTTCTCCTGATCTTCTGCAACCCAGCAATGTTGGTTCTAATTATATCACAGATGTTGTAAGAGCTACCAAAACAGTAAACGGAGAAACCAAGATCGTTAACTGGTACCAGTTCAAGATCCCCATTAGAAATCCGGAGAAAGTGATCGGTAATATCAGAGACTTCAAGTCGATCCGATTCATGAGAATGTTCCTTAGAGGATTTAGTGAAGATGTTATTGTACGTTTTGCCAGATTAGGATTGGTTAGAGGTGAGTGGAGAGTTTATCAAGGGGAGGATATTCCTTCAGGAGATACCCATGGAAACGAGCCGGGTTCTACTTCTTTCAATGTTGGTGCTGTAAACGTTGAAGAGAATTCAAACCGGGTTCCGATCAACTATACTATTCCGCCGGATATCGACAGGGAAATCGATTTTGGAACAACCAACCTCCGTCAATTGAACGAGCAGTCCCTGGTATTGGACGTGTGTAACCTACAGGACGGTTACTCAAAATTTGCTTTCAGATACCTCGACCTGGATATCAGACAGTATAAGAGACTTAAAATGTATGCTCACGCTGAGGCGGGAAGTCCTACTGAAAATTTGAATGATGGTGATGTTTCTATCGTTCTAAGACTGGGAACTGATTTTGAGAACAACTACTACGAATATGAAGTCCCTTTGAAGGTTACTCAACCCGGACAAAATTCACCGGAGTTGGTTTGGCCCGCATCCAATGAAATAGATCTGGTGCTGGATAAGCTAATAGATGTCAAACAGAATAGAAACCGGCAAACGGTAAGCGCAAGTACAGGGGTGACCGTTAATTCAGTCTATGAATCGATGGACGGCGACAATATCATCCGGGTTAGGGGTAATCCAAACTTATCTGAGGTAAGGGTGGTAATGATCGGTGTGAGGAATAGGCGGGCCGGAGAGGGGAACCCCAATGATGATGGATTACCAAAATGTGCTGAAGTTTGGGCAAATGAGCTCAGACTTTCTGACTTTAATAACGACGGTGGTTGGGCAGCACAAGCAAGAGTGAATGCTCAGGTTGCAGACCTCGGAACGATCAATCTTTCCGGAAGCATGAGCACACCGGGATGGGGTAGCTTGGAGCAAAAGCTGAATGAGCGACAAAGGGAAACAAGACAGCAGTATGATTTCTCCACCAGTTTAGATATTGCCAAGTTCTTGCCTGAGCAAACTAGGGTCAGCGTTCCAATGTACTATTCTCAATCTGAAGCCATCATTAGACCGGAGTATAATCCATTGGATCCGGATGTGAAATTGGAAGAACTATATCGCTCAGATGAATTGACCAATGATTACAAAGATTCTATCCGAAAGATCACCGATGATTATACCAGAAGAAGGTCGATCAACTTTACCAATGTTCGAAAACTACCGGGTCCAAATAAGAAGAAATCCAATTTCTACGATGTGGAGAACCTGAACTTCACCTATGCTTATACAGAGATCTACAAGAGAGATATCAATACCAAGTTCGATCGGATGAAGACCTATAAGGGTGCTGTCAACTATGCTTACAGTGGAAAGGCAAAACACATTGAACCCCTAAAGGAAGTTAAGTTATTCAAGGAACGAAAAGCATTTGCCTTACTGAAGGAGATCAATTTTAACCCGGTACCCAATCAAGTAAGTGTGCAGAACGTCTTTGATAGAATGTATCACGAGAGGCAAGCAAGGAATATTACGGTCAATTCAGCCTCTTCTTTCGTTTTTGAGTCACCTCCATTCTACCAGAAGGCATTTACATGGTCAAGGATCTACACCTTCAGGCACAATTTTACCAAGTCTATTACTTTCAATTTTAATGCGAGTAATATGGCACTGATCGGCGAACCTCAGGGAAAAGTGGATAGGAACGATAGTGAGAGCTATGATCAGTTCAAGAAAGTGGTTTGGGGTAACATCAGAGAGTTTGGAGAGAATACCAATTACAATCACAATTTTGACATCAACTACATTATTCCGATCCATAAATTCCCCGGCCTGGATTTCGTTTCGGCCAATGCCAGATATTCTGCAACCTATGCCTGGGACTTGGTTGGGAATCCCGACGATACCACTTCTTTGGGAGCCACCATCCGAAACTCTAATACCAAAGCAATTCAAGCACAGTTGAATATGGATGGACTATACAATAAGTTCAAATATGTTAGAGATTTAAAGGACCCAACTATCGATAACCGATATATCTATAAAGACAAAGACGCCAAAGAGAAGAAGAAAGAAGAAAAAGAAAAGAAGAAACAAGAAAAGGAGGAAGAGAAGCAAAGAAAGAAAGCTGAAAAAGAAGCAGAGAAGAATGCGGAAGAAGGAGCCGGTGAAGCAGGGGAAGAAGGGAAGGAGTCTTCTGAAGAAGTCGAATATGTGCCGGAGGAAGCTAGCAAGAATAATGAGGAGGAAGCAGCACCTAATCGAGGAAGAGAGCAAAAGTCTGAGGAGGAGGATGCCGATACTACGGAAGTAAAGAAGTTCATACTTCAACGATACGTTATGGACAACTTGATCTGGAGTATCATGAGTTTGAAAACCATTTCAGTTAGTTATAATGAGACAAATGGGACCATTCTGCCTAATTATGGGATGCATTCAAATGTGCTTGGTATGACACCGGGATGGGATGCTCCGGGATTTGGTTTCGTTTCAGGTCTTCAAGAACCCAACGACCGATTCCTCCGAAGGGCAAATGCGAACGACTGGTTAGTGGATGGAGTATTTGTCAGTGGAGATTTCTCCAGAACCTATAGCAAACAATATAGTATTCGAGCCACCTTAAGGCCCATTGAAGGTTTGAGGATACAGTTGACAGCCAATAAGAACCAATCTCAAACAACGGACAAGTTCTTCTTTTACGATGATACTTTAGCTACCTATAATTTTGAAGCACCACCTATTGTTAGTGGTACCTTCAGTATGTCAACCATTAGTATTGCAACGGCATTTGAAGAGATGGATGAAACTACCTTTGAAAGTCCTTCTTTTACAAAACTGCAAGATGAGGAGAACCGAAGGATCATATCTCAAAGACTGGGGAACCAAAACATCAACTCCGGAGATTCTACTATAAATGAATTTGCTGAGGGATATGGCCCTACTTCTCAGGAAGTATTGCTTTACTCATTCCTCGCAACCTATACAGATAAGAGTTACAATTCCATTCGGATAGATGATATAACCAAGCATATTCCATTGCCCAACTGGAATATCACCTATGATGGTTTATCCAAGATAGAATTCTTCAAACGCTTTTTTAGCACGGTTACCTTGAACCATAATTACCGTTCCTCCTTCAGCGTTGGTTCTTATACAAGGAATCCCAGATATGGAGAGGAAGGTGGTGACCCATCTGTCAAGGATGCAAGCAGGAATTTTATCAATGAAAAACAAATGACCACAGCAACCATCTCTGAACAGTTTAGTCCGTTGATCAATGTGGACTTCACATGGAAGAATGGCTTATTAACCAGGTTAGAATTGAGAAGAGATAGAAACCTATCGATGAGTTTCACGAACAATCAGGTTACTGAGGTTCAAGGTAGGGAGTACATTCTAGGATTAGGTTACCGACTGACGAATTTGAAATTGCCTTTCAGGGTGGGCAAGTTGGAAAGAAGCAGTGATCTGGATCTTCGAGCAGATTTCTCAATTCGAGACAATCAAACAGTCATTAGAAGGATCGTTGAGAATAGAAATGAACTAACAGCCGGACAAAGGATTTTCACTATTAAGATCACTGCTGATTACCGTCTGAGCACTAAGCTAAACATACAGTTATACTATGATCGTGTAGCTAACACACCATTGATCTCAACAACCTTCCCAACAGCGAATACCAATGCGGGAATTAGATTGAGATTTACTCTTTCACAATAGGAGCTTTAATACTAATTTTACGCGAAATATAAAGTAGAAGAAATGAACGTACCAGCTGAATTGAAATATACCTCCGACCATGAATGGGTGAAGATAGAAGGAGATATTGCTACCATCGGAATTACAGATTATGCGCAAGGTGAGCTAGGAGATATTGTCTATGTTGAGATCGAAACAGAAGGTGAAGAGCTTGATAAAGGAGCAGTATTCGGAACTGTAGAAGCAGTGAAAACTGTTTCAGACCTATTCATGCCAGTGAGTGGTGAGGTGATCGAAGTGAACAGCGAAATCGAAAGTGAGCCTGAGTCAGTTAATAACAGTCCTTATGAGAAAGGTTGGATGGTGAAAGTGAAGATGTCCAATGCTGATGAGGCAAATGAGCTAATGTCTGCTGAAGACTATCAATCTGAGATTGCATAGTTTAACAATAGATTAAGACTCAATAATTGTATTCTCATACTAGAAAAGCATAAATTAGCGTTTTAACAAAAAAAGATCATGGAGCCAAAGAAAAATCCCAAAGCTGATCTTGAAAATAAGATAGGTATTTTCCGCCTCACCGGTTTAGTTGTCGTATTGGCAGTTGTACTGATCGCTTTTGAGTGGAAGACTTATGATGAGGGTCCTAGTACCTTAGGTCAGCTCCAAATGGAAGATATTGAGGAGGAGATCATTCCGATCACTCAGCAAAACCAACCACCACCACCTCCTCCGCCGCCACCACCGCCACAACAGGAGATCTTAGAGATCGTTGAAGATGATGTGGAAATTGAAGATGAGGTAGAGATATTGGATGCAGAGGCTGATATGGATACGGAGATCTTCGAACAACCTGAAGAGGTGATCGAAGAGCCTGAGATCTTTACGATCGTTGAGGACATGCCTGTTTTTCCCGGTTGTGAAAAAGCTGGATCAAAACAAGAAAGAGATCAATGTACACAAGCGGAGATTTATAAGTACATCCAGTCCAATGCCAAGTACCCTCCAATGGCAAAAGATGCCGGAATCAGTGGTACAGTATTTATCAGATTCGTTATTGATGAAAATGGAAAGGTGAGTCAGACTGAAGTCTTAAGAGGAGTGCCTGGGGGTAAATCTCTTGATAACTCAGCTGTTGAAACCGTTAAATCGCTTCCTGGATTTAAGCCAGGTAAGCAGAGAGGGAAACCGGTAAGAGTTCAGTACACTGTTCCGGTGAAATTCAACTTGAGGTAATCAAAGAAACATCAAATAAAAAAAAGGAGCGCATAGCGCTCCTTTTTTTATGGATTTAATTCTACTGAGTTCAAGATCTCAAAGCTGAGATGTTTTTCCAATATCTTTCTATAGGTTTTAGTTGAGGTAAATCCAAAGCCGCTCTCAAAGAATTCATTGAACTCATTAGACCATCCAGAGTTCTTTGGGAAAATGAATCCAAAATTCTCATCATGAATATTTGCTTTTGAATGCATTTTTACAAACTGATCGTTTTTTCTAATGTATTTCCAAAAGGTAATCACATCAACATAACCAAGATTTCGCGAACTATTGCTGATCTTTTCAAAGACCTCCATGGGGTCTTTGATGTAACTGACGTTCGGTGCAACTTTGTAAATGCTGTATAGCTTTCTCAAATGATCTTCATGAATACTGCCTTTAACAGTGAATGCCTTCATGCTTGAAAGCAATTCGTTCATCTCTCTTTCTGTTCTTGCAGTTTTTACTGCTCCGGCAGTTATTAAAATAGAAACGTTCTTGAGATAGGGTGCACTAAAATCAACTTCTGCCTCTCTTTGGGAGGTAATAGTAACTGAACCAACTCCCATGGTATTTCCTTTACCTTCTTTAATGCTAGTGTACAGTTCATCAAAATCAGAGTAGGATTGATATTCATAGTTGATGCTGACACCTTTGTTCTCTTGCATCCACTTTTTGAACTCCTCAAGAATATCTATTTCTATTCCACTCATCACTCCTTCTTTTGAATAGGCAAGTGGTTCGTTCTCAAAATAGTTCACCTTAATGGTTCCTGTTTTTTTACTTATTACTTCTTCATACTGCACATTTTGGGCAGATGTTGAAATTGTAAGTCCTACCAATAAGCTTAATATCAAAGTCTTTAAAGTTCTCATCATAAAATTTTTGTCAAAAGTAAACTAAATGATAGCTCTCTTGAGTTATCAGTAATTAAATAATAACTTCAAGCTGAATTTCAACACAACACTATGAGAACTAAATCTATTATTCTAAGCCTTATATTCTCTACTCTTTTCATTTCTTGCAACCAAGATAAGATCGACCAACTGAGTGAGGAGAACTCAGAGTATCAGGCAGACAATGCAGAAAAAGATTCAACCATCAATAATATGCTGCAAACATTCAATGAGATCCAGGAGAATTTAAATGTGATCAAAGAGAGGGAAGGAATCTTGCAAGCGACCGATCCTGAGAGCGGAAAGCAGAACATGATCGATGATATCAAGGCTATTAATGAGCTGATGAAGAGGAATGAGGAGCTCAATGCCAAACTGAACAAACAACTCAATAATTCTAACTATAAATTGTCTGAGTTGAGAAAGATGGTTGATAATCTGAATCGACAGATTGAACTGAAGAACCAAGAAATTGCAAAGCTGAATGAACAGCTTCAAGCCAAGGATGCGCAGATTGGTAAGCTTTACTTTTCCGTTGACAGCCTAAACTATGCGGTAGGTCAAAAGGAAGAGGAAATTGAGAAGGTAACTGACGACCTCAATACAGCCTATTATGCATTTGGCACCTTTAAGGAGTTGAAGGAGAAGAATGTATTGACAAAAGAAGGAGGCTTTTTAGGTCTTGGAAAGACTGAGAGTTTGAAAGACAATATCAATATGGAGTACTTCACCAAGATCGATATCAGGAAACAGCAGTCTTTCTTAATTTACGCAGATAAGGCTGAGTTGGTCACTAAGCACCCGGAGAATAGCTATAAGTTCATGGGTGATGAAAAAGTAGATAGCTTAGTGATCACAAATCCGGAAGAATTTTGGAAAGCCGGTAAAACGTTAGTGATCGTAGTAGATTAGCTAAGAGAGTTCAGTAATTGGAGGGCAAGATAACTCATGCTCTCCATTCCATTATTTAAGGCATTTTCATCTATATCGAATTTAGGATGGTGAACGGAATATTCAATACCCTTTGATTTGTTCCCTACACCCAAGCGATAAAAGCATACCGGACAATGCTGGGAGAAGAAGGAGAAATCCTCAGCAGTCATCCTAAGATCCAAACTATGGACATGCTCAGGGCCAAATAGCTCTTCGGCAGCAGCTCTGCAGGTCTCTGTGGTTCTTTCATCATTTACCAAGAATGGATATCCCTTTTGAATATCTACCTCGCAATCTCCGCCCATAGCTGTGGCTATGCTCTTTGCAATATCTTCTATTTTTTGATGAAACTTCCCTCTCCATTCTTCATTCATGGTGCGCAAGGTTCCTTCAATTTTCACTTCAGATGGAATTACGTTGGTAGCCCCTTTTCCTTCGATCTTTCCAAAGGATAGAACCGTTGGGATAGTAGGAGGAGCAAATCTGCTTGTGATTTTCTGAAGCTCAGTTAGAATGCTAGCCGATATAATGATAGGGTCAACCACTTTATGGGGTAGAGCAGCGTGTCCTCCAACTCCTTTTACAGTTAGGTAGATCTCGTCAGCCGATGCCATATACATGCCCTCTCTAAAGCCAAAATTTCCAACTTCAAATTCCGGGAAAACATGCTGAGCAATCATGGCTTTGGGTTGATAATGATCCATGATCCCCTCCTTGATCATCAAAGAAGCACCCCCGGGTAGCTTTTCTTCTCCCGCTTGAAAGAAAAAGGCAATCTTTCCCTTGAATTCATCTTTCAATTCAGCAATGATCTTGATAGCCCCCATCATGCAGGAAGAGTGAACATCATGCCCGCATGCATGCATAACCCCATCGTTCTTGGATCTATAAGAAGTATCGTTCTGTTCTTGAATGGGAAGAGCATCAAGATCCGCACGCAATGCGATGGTTGGTCCTTTCTTTCCGGAATCAACCACTACTGAGAAGCCAGTTTTAACCCATTCCTTATCAACGGATATACCCCAATCTGCCAGTTTCTGCTTTAAATACTTTGATGTTTCAAACTCTTGAAAGGAAAGTTCGGGATGCATATGCAGATGCTCTCTAATTCCTTTGATCTCTTCAAAGTATTTCTGTGAAAGTTCTCTAACCTTTTCTTTCATGAGACTTATTTGGAAAAGAAAACAAGCTTTATGGCTGCTACTAACATGATGGTTCCAAAGATCTTCTTCATCATGGCTTCGTTGATATAAGTGATGGAAACCTTAGAGCCGATATATCCCCCAATTACAAAAGCTAGAGCAATGACCAAGGCATACTTCACATTTAGCATGCCCGAGCGGTAATAGTTCATAGCTGCTAAAATTCCAATGGGTGGAAGCATCAATGCAAGGGAGGTTCCCTGAGCAGCATGCTGGCTAATTCCTAGAAAGTAAACCAAGGCAGGTACGATTATGATCCCGCCACCTACACCCACTAATCCACTCAAGATCCCGGCGGCTAATCCGATCAGCAATAATATGATCAAGGTACTAATGCTCATTCTTAAATATCTAGACTAAGAGAAAACATGAACAACGGTTTGTCGCTGATAACGCCATTTTCAATTCCCCATCCCCAGTCAGCTCTTACAAAGTAACCCAATAAAGTTGTACGAAGACCAAAGCCGGTTCCTCCAACAATTGGGTCATTGATGTTTTCATAGGTAACGGTGATCTGTCCTACAGTTCTACTTTCGTTATTGATTGGATTATCATCTGCAAAAGGAGAATCTCCTACCCAAGCTGTTCCAACATCTCCAAATCCAACAATTTGAAAGTTTCTCACAAAGCTGCTTTGAATTGGTCTATTGATCAAATAAGAAAAGATTGGTATTCTAACTTCTGTATTGATCACCACAAAGTTGTTCCCATTCCTAACATTCTGTAAAAAACCTCTCATATTAGCTGCTAGTGCTTGAAAGCCGTAATTCTGATTGTAATCTATAGGAGTGGTGCGATCAAATTGGTCTGACTTCCACCATTCATCAACTCCGCCCATATAATAGATCAAGGGGGTCTTTCCAAAGGACTTACTACCGGCAATCCTTCCTACTCCTATGATCTCTTTGTGGATCTTTTGATAATGTCTGGCATCGAATCCCACCACGGAGAGATTTGAAGGAGTGTTATTGTCATTATCCCTGTAAACCATCTCATAGTGCTCCGCAAATATTTTGAATCTGCTTCCATATCGAATGTTCAGTGCAATATTTCTTGTGTTGTCATAGACATAGGCTAGCTTTCCCGTAGCCCAATATTCACTTAAAATATCTATTTCAGTGTTGAACCTATCTGTTGAAAGAGGAATTAGCTTGTCTCTTCTACCGGTAAAAACGGCTCTTATGCTAGTTACTTCGCTAAATGGCCAGATGAAGGAGGAAGAAGCCTGCAGCGTTTTTAGATCATTGGGGATCAATCCATCTGTGGATCTATTTCTTCTTCTGCTGATCATGAACTCTTTGTCTAGCCTCTTTTCTAAATTCTGATAGCTCAAAGAATATTCAATTAGATTGCCTGAATATCTGAATCCACCATGTATGCGGTGGTTTTCCATTAGATCAACAATGCCAATTTTAGTGCTAACACCAACACCTGCATTGATATACGGACCTCCATTGAAGATCTGGTACTGTCCATTTAAGTATTGGTTGTTCAATTGCAATACGCTATTGTCTGGCTTGAAGTTTAATCGGTAAAGCCTTTGAGTAGGGAAATTCAGATCTTCTATATCCTCAGTTTCTTCTCCTTCCTGTGAAGCTTCAATTTGCCTCTCTTCAACTATTTGTTTTACACCCTTCTGAAAGGGGTAGTTGTATATATCTATTTCTCGCTCAGTATTTTGAGAATAGATCTTTTTAAAAGGTTGATAGTTGCGTTCACTTTTGTTAACCTCTTGAAAAGTTTGGATCTCAGTAATGGAGTCAGTGGTGACTTCCTCTACAAAGTCTTCTATTCCCATAAAATACTTTCCATCCAGATAAGATGTTTGGCTCAACTCTAGCTCAGAGGTAGAATGTTGTTCAAAAAGATTCCTTTCCGGTTGATCGTGCAGACTTGTTTTGTAGAAATAGTCATAATGGATCGCTGTATCGATCTTGCTGATAGCGCTGTCGTATGATGCAATATACCTTCTTACAGTTCCTCTTTTGTTTTCAAGATAGTACAGCTCATCTCCCATAAAAACAGGGTGACTTTCCTGTTCATAAGGAGTATTGGTTATGAACTCCATTGGAAGGTCGTCCTGACTCAGGTCGATGGAGAATATATCCTTCTCTCTTAAGAAACTGCTTTCACGATGTGGGAGGTTGAGGCTATCGTTGGGTCTATTTGATATGAAATAGACCTTCTTCCCATCAGGAGAATATACCGGTTGAAGGTCATCGTAGATATCATTGGTAAGGTTTCTCTGAGTATTTCCAATGATATTGTAAATGTACAGGTCTGATTGTCCATTCGATACTCCGGAGAATACCATTTCTCTTCCATCCTTTGAATAGTCGAAATCCAATACCTTATCGATCTTAAAAATGGGTTTAGCAGTCAATGCCTCATCTTCAATATTATAGCTGTACAAACTAAGCTGCCCTTTCTTTTCGATCACAAAATTGAAAAGTTTGGAAGAAGGGTGCCAGTCCATTACCGGGTAAGTGTAGTCTTGTATTCTTTCTAACTTATGCTCAGCCTTGAAGATCTTTTTCCTTTTCTCGGTTTCAAGATCGTAGAGGTAGACCTTGTATTGTCCCAGCTTGTTGGTGCTGTAAATCAAGTATCTGTTGTCCGGACTCTTTTTGAGATTTTCATATCTGACATTCTTCTTGATCTTCTGCTCAACTGTTTCTCCTAGCTTTGGATCCTTGCCATCAGATCGGTATTCTTTCTTATAATAGCTTAGCATATCGGCATACAGATCTTCAAATGAAACACCGATCACATAGAGGAATCCATCATCGATCTCTCGACTCATTCGGGTCATATAGAGTATGTTGGAGAAAACGTTCTCTCCATAGGTTTTGGCGATATAGTTCCACAATGCATGTCCGGCCAATGTAGGATCTTCATAGGCCAAAGTGTTGAACTTTCTAAACCGATCATTCAAGATCCCATCTTTGATCTCTGCATTGATCTCAGGATTGTAGGGGTCAGAAAGATAAGAGATAAGGCCGCTGATGTACCATTCGGGAAGATGCAAAAGCGTTGAATTTCTCAAAACTTGTCTCCAGTTACCTCCATAGAGCATTTGGTAGATCAATACCTTGAGAATACCTGCTTCAATTTGACGATCGAACTTATCATAATCTCCTTCGAAGTAAATGAAGACCTTGCTTCCAACAATTCTTGTAACCCCTCCAATATTATAGCTTTCATCGGTTGATAGTCCGATATTACTTTGTCTAAAATCCGATTGTTTGTTATAAATAATGAACTGTATTCTCTCTTGAAGGTAGAAGTCTGTAAACTTTTCTAATTCTTTTATCTTGACCCTTGCAAGCTTGGCGGTGTGCTCGGCCAGTCCTTTTCCCCCAGTATAGAAATAAGTTTCATAGTTGTCAAAACGATAGAACTGCCATTCAAAATCTCTGTATTGAACTCTGTTTTGGCCAAATGAAGTTTGGGTGCCGTTGTAGAATTGAGCTTGCAGCTCCAATCCTGATAACAGCATGAAAAAGAGTAGGAGATAATTATATTTTCGGGTCCACATCAATATTCAGGGAGAAAAGGGCAATAAATTTAAGCAATAATATAAGCGTATAGTACCTTTGGAGCTCATTATAACGTAATATGCTGCATCTTAAAAGATTCACCTTCAATCCTTTTCAGGAAAACACTTATCTCTTGTATACTGACACTAAAAATGCATTGATCGTTGATCCGGGCATGTATGATAGGAGTGAGCAGAAAGAATTGCTTGATTTTCTCGATGAGAACGAATTGAAGCTGGTTAAATTGCTGAATACGCATACTCATATAGACCATGTATTTGGCAATAAGTTCATTTTTGACAAGTATGGACTGAAACCCTATTTGCATAAGGAGGAATTAAAAATATTGGATGGGGCCAAGAGATCGGCGGAGATCTATGGATTGGATTATGATCCGTCTGATGAAATTGAAGGATTCTTGGAGGAAGGAGATGTGATCGATCTGGATGGACATAAATTGAAATGCCTTTTTGTCCCCGGTCATTCTCCCGGTCATTTGGTCTTTATCAATGAGGCGGAGAACTATGCCATAGGAGGAGATGTATTGTTCAGAGGTAGCATTGGTAGGACAGATCTTCCCTTCGGGGATCATGATACGCTGATCAATATGATCAAGGAGAAGATGTTTGAACTACCCTTGGATATGAAAGTACACCCCGGTCACGGTGATTATACCACGGTGGGTTTTGAAAAAGCGAATAATCCCTTCTTCTGAAGTTAAAAACCCTTGGGAATTTCCGGGGCATTGCAGTTCATCAAGTCTTTTCTCAAGAGCATTACTTTAAAACTGATCAACAGAGGATACAGGTGATTTTCTGCAAAGGCATTTGTTGCTTCCCATTTTCCGGTTGGGTAAGCTTCGGCTAGGGGGATCTCAATTTGAGGCAAGAAGATCACAGATTCGGTTAACCTAAAACCAACCCCAAACTGAAAATGCAATTGAAGCTTCATATCTTGTTGTGTTTCTTCAAAGGCATCTGAATCAATATTTCTATTATCGCTCAGATGGTAATCGAAATTGATTCCCGGTCCCCAGGTAAAGAAGGTGAATTTTCCCATCTGGCTAGCCCTTACAATCCTGAAAATTCCGCTGAGGCTAGTAAGGGTGTATTCTTCTGTTCCGCTTGCAGTGCCGGATATACTGTCAAAGGCAGTGGTTAGATCTATATCAGCAGCACCTTTAAAAGACCTGTAGGCGATTCCTCCTTCCAAATAATGAAAGAATCTTGGGTTTTCAAAGGAGTGATACCATCCTGCTTCTATTCCAAAAGAGAATTTACCATCTGGCTTGGTGGTAATCGTGTAAGTGGTATCCTCTACTTTTTTAATGATCTCTTCTTCCGGAAATGGAGCGGTATAGGTGAGAGCCGGAGCTGCATAGATGAATCCATTTTTGAAGGTTCGCTCCAAAGGAAATTGATCCTTAGAAAGTTGTCCATTTGATATAAATGGCAAAAGGAGTAAGAAGAAGGATAGGGCTACTGAGCTTTTAATAAGGCGATGATTTGATCTCTGATTTCTTGACTATCCCACTTATCTTCAATATCAGCCCTGCACATGATCTCATCCATGATCTTGGCTTGCTTTTTACCGGCTGCCAAAGCTTGTGAATAAGGAATATGACTGAAAGTTACTTGGGAATAAAGTGGCATCCATTCATTGGGATGCTCTTCCAGCATTCGTTTTTCGATCTTCTTTCTTAAGAGAAAAGAAGGGTCAGCTACTTTGTCTCGCATTTCAATGAAATTATGAAGAGCTAAGTCGGCAATTGCATCGGCATCTGGTTTCCTCTTTTCGCTAAATTCAGGAATAACCTTAGACCAATCACCATTGTGCTTCTCGAATAGTTCGTTGAATACGGAACAATCTTCAAAGCCGGAATTCATGCCTTGTCCGTAAAATGGGACAATAGCATGAGAAGCATCACCCATCATGATCAGCTTGTCTTCATGGTTCCAGGGGGAACATCTCACAGTTACCAAAGATGAAGTAGGGTTTTCAAAGTAATCGGTTTCTAGGGTAGGCATGTGCTCAATTGCATCCGGAAAAACATCCTTAAAGAAGGAGAGCATATCTTCTTTTGTCTTTAGACTTTCAAATGAGTACTTGCCTTCAAATGGGAAGAACAATGTACAAGTAAAGCTTCCGTCTGCATTTGGCAAGGCGATCAACATATAGGACCCTCTTGGCCAAATATGAAGGAAGTTCTTTTCAATTCTAAATCCACCATCTTCAGCTGGGGGGATTGTCAGTTCCTTGTAACCGTGCTCCAAATACATTTGCTGGTAGTTGAAACGATCGGTTTTTTGCATTCTTGCTCTCACTGCAGAAAATGCCCCATCAGTTGCGATGATCCTATCTGCCTTGACCTTTAGTTCTTTTCCATCTTTGTCAGTAAAGAGCAGCTCATTTGTTTCAAGGTCCAGATCTTCACACTTCATTTCAAAGTGAAAGTTGACATTTTCGAATTTGTCCGCTTCTCGAATGAGCAATTGATTCAAACCTCCTCTGCTCACAGAAAAGATCGCTTCCCCTTCAAGTCCGTATGGTTGATCGGTTAGATCGCCTTTCTCATCATGGATCTTTCTGGCATACATTGGGATGGCCTCTTCTTCCACTTCTTCCTTTATTCCGGCCAATTCAAGAGCTTTCCAACCTCTATTGGAAAGTGCCAGATTGATAGATCTTCCTGCAGAAATATTTGCAGATCTGATGTCTTGTCTTCTTTCAAAGACTTCAACCTTAAATCCTTTTTTTGCCATAATAATGGCTTGCAAAGAGCCAACTAGTCCGGCGCCAACAATTACAATCTTTTCCATATTCTCTATACTTCTTCTATTGCTTCTTCGATCAGTTTTCCGAATTCAAAAACATCTTCGAATGAATTATATAGTGGGGCAGGGGCGATCCTGATCACATTGGGTTCTCGCCAATCTGCTACAACACCTTTTTCACTAATCCTATTGAATAGCTCTTTTCCTTTTCCACTCATTAATATCGAGAGTTGTGCACCTCTGCTTTCCGGAGTAATGATCTTTAGATCAACTCCTTCATTTCTGTTTGATATATCCTTGAGGATAAAGTCTAAATAAGAAGTGAGCATTTTTTGTTTATTCAATAGCCTTTCCATTCCTGCCTTACAATGAATGTCTAAAGCCAATTTATGCACAGCCATAGCTAATACGGGTGCATTGCTCAACTGCCAGCCATCTGCTCCGTAGGCGGGTTTGAACCCTTGACGCATCATGAATCTATCTTCAGAAGGGGTTCCCCACCATCCTGCGAATCGATCTAGACTTTCATCTTGAGCATGTTTGTCGTGGACAAATATCCCGGCAACACTTCCAGGTCCGGAGTTCAAATATTTATAAGAACACCAAGCGGCAAAATCCACCCCCCATTCGTGCAACTTAAGTTCAACATTCCCGCTGGCATGAGCCAGGTCGAAGCCAACGATAATTCCAAGCTCATTTGCAAGGGCGGCAATTTCTTTCATCGGCATTTTCTGGCCGGTATAATAATTTACACCACCTATCATGATCATGGCGATCTCTTCAGCATGATCTTTTATGGTTTGGAGAATGTCATCTTCTCTGAGATAATTTTCTCCCTCTCTGGGATGCAGCTCCATGAGGTCTTTTTGTGGGTCCAGTCCATAGTGTTTCAATTGAGACTCAAGAGCATATTGATCAGAAGGAAAGGCTTTAGCTTCACAAAGTATCTTACATTTCTTTCCTTTGGGATTGAAGAAGGAAACCATTAAGAAATGCAAGTTAGCAGTTAGACTGCCCATAGCGGCTACTTCAGTTTCTTTTGCCCCCATTATCTCTGCCAAGGGTTTCCTGAACATTTCATGATAACTGAACCAAGGATGTCTTGCTTCAAAATGCCCATCAACCCCAAATGTGGCCCAATCATCTAGTTCGATCTGCAAAGCTTTGCTGGCATCTTTTGGCTGTAATCCAAGGGAGTTGCCTGTAAAATAAACCTTGTTGCTCCCATCTTCTTTTTTGGGGAAAAGAAATTCATTTCGAAAATCTCTCAATTCGTCAGAGGCATCTAAGCCTTTCGCAAAATCGATATTGTTCTGAAATTCCATAGTAAAAATTAGAGTTCAAATATACTACCCTCTACCAAAGTTGCCTAAACAAAATGCTCAACAAATAAGGGAAAATAAGGGATAGTTCAATTAAAAGAGAATAGTACTTGTCGGCTTTGCCTTCTCTGACCTGTAATAGGCAAATGAGTAAGAAGATAGAAGAGCTGAGGTATGCCAATAGATGGATCCAGTCTTCGTCAAGGATCAAAAGGGGGATCAGGATAAGATTGGAAAGTAGTAAAGCCAATATAGCGATGAACTTACTTCTCTTGATATTCAAAACTCCCGGTAAGGTTTTCAATTCATCTAGTTGGTCCGACTCCAGATCTCTAATATCGAAGGGTATTATTTCAGCGATCATATAAAAGAATGCCGCAAGGAATAAAAGGAGTCTATTGTTATCAATAAGCATGTCTTGAGCGGGAAGGAGTATAGCAGCAGCAGACCAAGTGATAGATATGATAAAGAGCTTTAAAAGAGGGATCCTTCTCAGGTTCATGCCTTCACTTAATCCTTGAATATAGAACAATGACAATAAGGAAATTGGTAGGATGACCCAAAGAGTTGATCTAGGAAGATCTACAAAAAAATAGATAGCAAGAACAAAGGAGACCAATCCAAGCAACCGACTAGTTATTGGATGCTCATTCATCCATTTTACTGATTCAGATGGATAGGCAGCGGGACTAATTGCAAAGCCTAACCTTCTGTGAAAATTGTAAGTGAATAGGGTGGCCGCAAACAAGAAGAGACTCAATGAAGTTGAGGTTGAGCTTTTAGTACCCATTATCTCAATGTAGAATTGCGACATGCTGAATGCTCCAAAACCGATCAATAAATTTCCATAAATGATTAGGTCTAATAAAGCAATGAGTCGATGGGAAAGAGCTTGCTGAAGGTTATGCATTGACAGGTTCTTTGTGCAATTATGAATTGCCCAACAAAGAAAGAAAAACTTTAGTCTGTCTGCATTGTTAGGCCATTAGAAAATGCAATATTTCGTAGCCTTTAAAGTATATTTGCAGCCTTAAAAAATTTATAGTTCGAATGACCTCAGCACCCTTTAGCAGCAGACATATTGGATTGTCTGAAGAAGACATTAAGATTGCTCTTGAAGTAATCGGAGAAGAAAGCATAGAATCTTTGATCCAAAAGACAATTCCCGCATCCATCAGGTTAAAGAAGCCTTTGGATCTGGAGGAGCCTTACAGCGAATATCAGTATATCAATCGCATCAAGGAATTGGCGCATAAGAACAAAGTATTCAAGAGTTACATTGGATTGGGATACTACAATACGAAAGTGCCCGCGGTCATCTTGAGAAACATCTTCGAAAATCCGGGATGGTATACAGCCTACACTCCTTATCAAGCCGAGATTGCTCAAGGAAGGTTGGAAGCTCTTTTGAATTTCCAAACCATGGTAACAGATCTAACGGCCATGGATATAGCCAATGCTTCTTTATTGGATGAAGCAACTGCTGTGGCTGAAGGTATGAGCTTGATGTATGCCTCAAGGAATAGAGATATGGTTAAAGCCGGGGTAAATAAATTCTTTGTGGCGGCTGATAGTTTTCCTCAAACAATAGATCTCTTAAAAACTAGGACAGAACCTATAGGCGTTGAGTTGGTGATCGCAGATCCAGAGACCTATGATTTTAGTGATGACATTTTTGGAGCCTTCTTGCAATACCCAAATGTAAATGGGAAAGTAGTAGATTACTCGGATTTCATCAAGAAAGCCCATGCTAAGGGTGCCTTGGTAGGCGTAGCAGCTGATCTTTTGAGTTTGGCATTGTTAAAGCCGCCCGGAGAATGGGGGGCAGATGTAGTGTGCGGAACAACTCAGAGATTTGGAATTCCAATGGGATTTGGTGGTCCACATGCTGCCTATTTTGCTACCAGAGATGACTTTAAGAGGCATGTTCCCGGAAGGATCATTGGTTTGTCTGTTGATGCAGATGGGAAACCAGCCTTGAGAATGGCACTGCAAACAAGGGAGCAGCATATTAAAAGAGATCGAGCTACGTCCAATATTTGCACAGCACAAGTGTTGCTGGCAGTGATGGCAGGAATGTATTCGGTATATCATGGAAAAGAGGGTATCAAGACCATTGCTCGTTCTATCCATGCATACACTCATCAAGTTGCAGTCTCACTTAAGAATATGGGATATGCCATAAAAGAGGGGCAGTATTTCGACACATTATGGGTAGATCTAGGAGAGAACAAAGCAGACGATCTCTTGAATTTTGCAGCTGAAAGAATGATCAACTTGAGAAAGGTTGATGATAGATCTATTGCATTGAGTTTGAATGAGGCGGTTGAATTAGGAGAACTAAATAATTTGATCCAGCTTTTTGCAGATTTCAAGAAGGCTGATTTTACTAGAGTTCAAAATGTCACAGAAGATTGTGAGCTTTCAGACGCTGTATTAAGAAAAAGCAGTTTCCTTACTCATCCTGTTTTCAATAGATACAATACCGAAACGGAAATGATGAGGTATATCAAGCGATTAGAGAATAAGGATTTTTCATTGGTTCATGGGATGATCCCTTTGGGTTCTTGTACGATGAAGTTGAATGCGGCCACAGAATTAACACCATTGAGCTGGCCTGAGTTTGCCAACATTCATCCATTTGCACCGAAGGATCAAGTAGAAGGTTACTATGAAATGATCCATGAGCTGGAAAGAGACCTATCGGAAATTACCGGTTTCCATGCTGTTTCTTTACAACCAAACTCTGGCGCCCAAGGAGAGTATGCCGGTTTGATGGTCATAAGAGCTTACCATGAAAGCAGGGGGGACCATCACAGGAATATCGCTTTGATCCCATCATCTGCGCACGGAACAAATCCAGCTTCAGCTGTAATGGCCGGGATGAATGTTGTAGTTGTAAAATGTGATGAGAGTGGAAATATCGACCTAGCGGATTTAGAAGAAAAGGCTAAGCAGCATAGCGAGAACCTCTCTTGTTTAATGATTACCTATCCTTCAACTCACGGAGTGTTTGAAGAAGAGGTAGTGAGAATTACAGAGATCATTCATGAGCATGGCGGACAGGTTTATATGGATGGTGCAAATATGAATGCTCAGGTTGGGTTGACAAATCCAGCAAATATTGGAGCAGATGTTTGTCACTTGAACTTGCACAAAACCTTTGCGATACCGCACGGTGGAGGTGGTCCCGGAATGGGGCCAATAGGAGTAGCAGAGCACCTAGCTCCCTTTTTGCCAGGTAATCCATTGGTTAAGACTGGAGGAGAAAAAGCTATCAGTTCTATTTCAGCAGCTCCATTTGGAAGTGCCTTAGTTTTGCTGATCTCTCATGCTTATATTAAAATGTTGGGAACAGCTGGTTTAACCAGATCAACAGAAGTGGCGATCCTTAGTGCAAACTACATTAAGGCAAAATTGAACGGAGCATTTGATATTCTATACCAAGGAAAGAACAATACAGTGGCTCATGAGATGATCTTGGATTGCAGAGAGTTTAAACAAACTTCCGGAGTAGAGGTAACTGACATAGCCAAGCGTTTGATGGATTATGGATTCCATGCCCCAACAGTGTCCTTTCCAGTTGCCAACACCCTAATGGTAGAACCAACTGAAAGTGAGAGTTTGGTTGAGTTGGATCGTTTTGTTGATGCAATGTTGAGTATCAGAGATGAGATCAATGAAATTGAAAAAGGAGAGTTTGATAAGGCGAATAACGTGCTAAAGAATTCACCTCATACTCAAGAGCTTTTAACCTCTGATGAATGGAACTTCCCATATTCAAGAAAGAAAGCAGCTTATCCACTTGAAGGCATCTTAGAACAAAAGTTCTGGGCAGCTGTTAGAAGAGTAGATAATGCCTATGGAGATCGAAATCTTGTCTGTAGCTGTCCTCCAATGGAGGAGTATGAAATGACAGACTTAGGTTAAGGGCTTCATAAATTATCGTTAACATTTCTTTACATAATTAACATTAATGCTTATCTTTATAGGCTGAATTAAAATTGTTTAACTAAAACTCTTAAAAATGAAGAAAAATTACCTTCTATTGACGGGGTTAATTTTGATGGCTTCGGTTGGTTTTTCTCAAGGCATAGTGCAGAGTAACCAAATCGATCGTGGTACACCAAAATTGACTGTAGGCGATCCAGAGCCTATTATTAAAAGAGCTCAACAGCCAAAGGCTTTGGGTGATACTATTTTTTATGAAGATTTCGGTACAGGTACTCCAACCTCGCTTCCAGCAGGATGGTCAGTAACTAACCTATCTTCTGTTACTACTAATGCATGGATTTGGTCGAATACTGCTCCTGGTGGACAGTACTCAACTAATACTACTGCATTGAACTCAACAACGGGATCAAATGGATATATGTCACTTCCTTGTGACCTTTATAACACTCCATTCCCAACAGGTGGCCCTGTAGCTATGGACACATGGTTTACATCTCCATCATTCTCAATCAGTCCTCAAAGAGGATCAGTGATCATCAAGTACGAGCAAGCAATGAGATATTGCTGTAGTACACTTAATGAGCTTGTTTTAGAAGTAAGTTCAGATGGTGTTAACTGGAGTGTACCTTACGATGCGATCAATGGATTTGGACCTAACACTGTTATTTCAAATGCTACAGTATCTGAGATCAACGTATCTCCAGATCTAGGTTACCAAAGTACAGGATACTTGAGATTCCGTTCAACTGGTAATTCTCACTACTACTGGATGATTGATGATGTATTGGTTTATGAAGGAGCAGCCAACCAATTGGTTTTGGAAGATTTCGATATGAAGTTCCACGCTTCTTATGATATCACTCCTATTTACAGAATCTTACCTCTAGTTAATGTTCCTGCTGTTGTTTACCAAGGAATGTCATACAATGCTGGTGCGAATGTTCAAACTAATGTTGATTTGAACTTAGATGTTATCATGGACTCTACTATTGGTGGAGGACCTGGACAAGGAGTGGTACACTCTGCGTCAGCTTCTGTAGGATTATCAATTCCTTCTCAGCAAAGAGATACAACTGATATCACCAATCCATTCTTCTCATTCAACGCTGGATGGTACAGAAACAGATTGTATATTACTTCTGATTCAGTAAACCAAAATCCTGCTGGAGCAACTGACAATTACACATTTGCTTTGACAAATGATACAGTTATTGCATTGGATAGAGGACCTTCTTTCTACGTAGGTTCATCTGGACCTCCTTCTTATGTTGGTGGTGGACAAGATAATGATGCAGCTGCTGCATTGATGATCTTAGATTCTGGTGTTTCTGTTCCTGTATTGTCTATCTCTGTATGGCCTGCCATCAGAACTGAGACTGATGGATTGTCTATCTCTCCAAGAATTTGGAGATTTGAAGAGGATAGCGCAACATTGAATGCTGCGGTACTAACTCCTCCGGTTGGACAGTCTCCATTCTCTACACAGATCGATACATCTAATCAAGGAACTTGGGTTACTATGCCAATCTTCCCTCCAGTAATTCTTAATGCCGGTGCTTATTACTTCGGTGTTGAGCAAACTGGTGGTGGTTCAAATGGTAAGGAACTTTGGCTAGGAAGAGATCAAGGGCAAGAATCACTTGCGCCTGCTTTCTCAAACATCTTCTTCTTGAATGAGCCAGGTAACGCTAGATGGATTGCACCTCCAAGATTGTTGGGTATTAGATTCAACGGTAGTTTCACAACTGGAATTACTACTGAAACAGCTGAGGCTAATGTTGAATTCAACGTTTATCCTAACCCTAACAATGGACTATTTACATTGAAAGCTAATTCTCCAAAGCCAACAACTTACATCATGAATGTAAGAAATATGGTAGGACAGACTGTAATGTCTGAAGCAATGAATGTAAATGGAAATGCTACAAGACAGATCGATCTTACTTCATTCGAAAAAGGAGTTTACTTTGTAACTCTTGAGAACGGAGAAGAAAGACTAGTTAAGAAAGTAGTGGTTAAGTAATTTAACCCTCCATAATATAAACCCCGTAACCATCGGTTACGGGGTTTTTTTATGCCTTTTCGTGAAACCCTTTATGTATTATTTAGACCTATTTGGCTGTATATCAACTCCATTCATGTGATTCTAGACCTATTATCTTTCCATACATGCGTTATTTACATTGAATTGAACAATTGTAAACCATAAACACTACTGCTATGAAAAGATCTTATTCAATACTAATGGGTCTGACTTTCATGACTGTATCAGTATTCTCTCAGAGTTTGCTGAACAGTAATCAGATCGAAAAGGGAGTTCCAAGACTGACCCCGGCGGAGGATGCACCTTCCGTCAAAAAAAGCTCTCAATTAAAAGCCCCTCCCACGGGAGCTACAATATTTTTATCAGAAAACTTTGGAACAGGATCACCAACATCTTTGCCAGCCGGTTGGTCTGTTACCAATATTTCTTCTGTGCCTTCCAATCAATGGATTTGGTCAAACACAGCACCAGGTGGGCAATATTCTACCTCGATCACTGCCTTAAATTCAACTACCGGTGCCAATGGGTTTATGTCTTTACCTAGTGGATTATTCAATACTCCCATTCCACCAACAGGCGCCGCTGTTATGGATACCTGGTTCACTTCTCCAGCCTTTTCTATTGGAACCAATGTGGGATCTGTAATTGTTGAATATCAGCATTATGCGAGATATTGCTGCAACATTTCAAATGAATTGGTGTTGGAGGTAAGCCCAGACGGCATCAATTGGAGTGCTCCCTATGATGCTGTTGCCGGGCTACAACCTAATACTTTAACTGTAAATGGTCAGCTCATGCGTATTAATGTCTCGGCAGACCTCGCTTACCAACAAACTGGTTATATCCGTTTTAGATCTACCGGAAACTCTCACTATTTCTGGATGATCGATGACATATATGTGTATGAGGGAAAACAGAATGAATTGGTATTGGAGGATTTTTCACTCAAGTTTCATCCTCAGTATAGTATCACTCCTGTTTATAGACTATTGCCAATTATTAACGTTCCACAAGTATTATACACAGGAGAGACCTTTAATTCCGGCTCCAATGCGCAAACTAATGTGAACCTCTGGGTAGATGTGATCATGGACTCAACTATTTCCGGGGGACAAGGATCCGGATTGGTTTATAGGAATTCTTCCTTAATTGGTGCCACTGTGCCTTCCTTACAAAGAGATGTTGAAGATGTTACAAATCCTTTCTTCTCATTCAATACAGGTTGGTATAGAAATAAGGTATATGTAACCTCAGATTCCTTGCCTCAAGCTGCACCAATTGCAACAGGAGAGTACAGTTTTGCATTAACGGCTGATACTGTCGTGGCATTGGATAGAGGAGTTTTTCAAGGGTCATCTGGCCCCCCAACATATGTTGGAGGTGGGCAAGATAATGATGCAGCTGCTGCCTTAATGATATTAGATTCCGGTGTTTCTGTTCCTGTATTGTCTATCTCTGTATGGCCAGCCATTAGAACTGAAACAGACGGATTGTCAATTTCTCCAAGAATTTGGAGATTTGATGAAGATAGCGCAACATTGAATGCTGCTGTATTAAACCCTCCGGTTGGACAGTCGCCCTTTTCTACATTAATAGATACAAACAATCAAGGAACTTGGGTTACAATGCCAATCTTCCCGCCTGTAATTCTGTCTCCTGGTGCTTATTACTTTGGAGTTGAGCAAACAGGTGGCGGTTCAAATGGTAAAGAATTGTGGCTAGGTAGGGATGTGGTTCAAGAAAGTATAGCTCCTCCTTTGTCAAATATCTTCTTCTTGAATGAGCCTGGAAATGGAAGATGGATCAATCCAGGAAGATTATTGGGTATTAGATTCAACGGAAGCTTCCCTACCGGAATTGCTGCTGAGAAAGCTGAAGAAGAAGTTGAATTTAGCGTTTACCCAAATCCTAATAACGGTCTCTTAACTTTAAAGGCTAACTCATCACGACCAACATCTTGCGTTTCTTCATCGTCCTCGGATTCCTGTTTATTGATGGACCCGAAGACGCGTGGCTCATCTATGCCCTGACTATTTCTCAATTTGTTGTGTCCGCCTTTTTTCAACCGGCACAAGCGGCCATCCTACCTAGTCTGGTGGAAGGCAGCCAGGAGTTATTAGAGGCAAATACCCTTTCTTCTATCACTTGGTCAGCTATGTTAACTTTGGGGGCAGCTTTGGGTGGCCTCGTGGCCAGTCTGTTTGGCGTATCTTTCGCGCTCATCATCGATGCCGTTACTTTTTTAATAGCGGCCTTGTTTATCTGGCGAATTGAGGCGGGACCACGCTCGGAAACGGCCGTTTCCGGACGCAGTGGTTGGCAAGATATGATGGAGGGCTTCCGTTATGTGCGCCACCATCCGCGTACGGGCCTTACCGCCTGTGTCAAGGCCTTCACTCAAATTGGCAGTCCCGATATTATGATCGCCGTTTACGCTTCCCAGATCTTTTTGATCGGGGAAGACCAGGAAGAGCCGCTGGTTTTTGTAAACCAATTTGGAGAGCCTGAGCCCCTGGGATATGTTGCGCATGGAAGTCGCCATGATGAGGTGTTCGACCTCCTTTGGTAGCGGGCCGAAGCGGTCCACCATTTCGGTTTGCATTTCCTCCAGTGTCTGGTTGTCTGCAGCCTCACTCAGGCGACGATAGAGGTTGAGTCGTTCGACACTATTGGAGAGATAGCTGTCTGGAATGTAGGCATCTTCTTCGACATCGATGATGGTGTCGCTGGCCGGCGGCGGCGGTGCATCTTTGAAGAGCGATTTAAACTCCTCGGATCTGAGTTCCTGGACGGCGTCATCCAGGATGCGGTGGTACGTTTCATATCCAACATCAGCGATGAAGCCGCTTTGCTCAGCGCCCAGCATGTTGCCGGCGCCGCGGATGTCGAGGTCGCGCATGGCGATGTTGAAGCCGCTCCCCAGATCGCTAAATTCTTCCACCGCCTGGAGTCGCTGTTTCGCCTCGCGCGTCAGGCTGTGAATCGAGGGTACGAGCAGGTAGCAGAATGCTTTCTGATCTGAACGCCCAACACGGCCACGAAGCTGATGAAGATCTGCCAGCCCAAAGTGGTTGGCCTGGTTGATGATCATCGTATTGGCATTGGATATGTCTACGCCGGATTCAACGATATTGGTACTGACCAGTACATCAAACTTCTTGTTGATGAAGTCGGCCATGACTTTCTCAAGTTCCGCCGGCTTCATCTGCCCGTGTCCGACCCGAACCCGGATGTTCGGAATCAGCATCCGGATCATGCCTGAGATTTCTTCGATATTCTGAACCCGGTTGTGTACGAAGAACACCTGTCCGCCCCGGTTGACCTCATGCAAAATTGCATCCCGGATCAGGTCTTTGTCGAAGGTATGGATCTCCGTGATGATGGGTTGCCGGTTGGGTGGTGGT
>JAUIGQ010000011.1 GCA_030429925.1 Bacteroidia bacterium
AGGATACTGTCTCTTGTAATACCCGGCAAGATGGTTTTGGAAGTTAAGGAAGGAGTGATCAACTTCCCACCAATCATGAACATCACATTCATTGTTCCAGATTCTTCAATATACTTATGCTCTTTGGCATCAGTCCAGATCAATTGATCATACCCTTCTTCCTGAGCATATTTTGCAGGCAATAAGGAGGCAGCATAATTTGCCGCAGCTTTCGCTGCTCCAATACCTCCTTCGCATGCTCTAGAATACGTTTCTTCAACTTTCACACTCACAGCACCTGAATAGTATCCTGCTGTGGGAGAAGTGATCACCATGAACAAATATCTGGAACTGGCCTTTACTCCGATAAATTCATCATCGGCAATAAGGAATGGACGAATATAGAGGGCTTGTCCTTCTTTCTTCGGCACCCAATCTCTATCCAAAGCAACTAATTGACGAATACCATCCATAAAGATAGCTTCGGGCACTTCAGCCATACTCATCCTTCTGGCCGATGTATTCAATCGTTCAAAATTCTTGTCGGCTCTAAATAACTGGATCTCACCCGCTTCATTCCTGTAGGCTTTCATTCCTTCGAAAATGGCCTGACCGTAATGGAATACTGAGGATGAAGGTGCAAATGCGATCTTGGAATACGGTTTTATATGGGCTTGACCCCATTGACCGTTTGCATATTCTGCAATTAACATATGGTCGGAGAACTCTCTACCAAACTTCAAATTATCAAAATCGACGTCTTTCAACCTAGACTCTGCTGTTCTTTCGACCTTGATGTTCAATTCTTCTACTGCCATTTATCAAATTAATAAAGTGATCCTCCCGTCGGACAAAAATAATCAACCTAATTTAATACAAAATACACTTAGTGTATTTGAACTTATTTTAATTTTGTTATAATGTCACTGATATTGGATTGATTATGTCAGAGAGAACAGCGGATTATATTCAAAATGAAAGGAATGCAAGGGTTTTCAAAAGCCCGATCCTGAATTTTCTTAGTAAGACACACATATCTGTTCCACTTGTAATATTCTTTGGAACAAGCATAGCCTTATGCGCATACTCGCTTATTGAGTTCCGCTTTTCATTATCTAAAATAGGTCTTTTGTTCCTCTTAGGACTGCTGAGCTTCACACTGGCTGAATACCTCATTCATAGATACTTATACCATCTTCCGGGCGTGTACAAGGAAGGAAAGGTCGCCTATGCACTGCATGGGATCCATCATAAATTCCCTAAGGATAAAAAATTACTGGTTATGCCTCCGGTACTTAGTGTAACACTTTCCTCCATGATCCTTGGATTGATCTATTGGATCTTTGGGAAGATTGGTTTTGCAATAACAGCCGGATTTCTTTTTGGATATGCCGCTTATCTTAGTGTTCATTATCTCGTTCACGCCTTCAAACCTCCAAAGAACATCTTCAGGGAATTGTGGATCAATCATTCCATTCATCATTATCAAGATGACAATACAGCATTTGGGGTATCCTCTCCCCTATGGGATTATGTATTTGGTACCATGCCCGACAAGAAGAGCATGAGAAAGAGCTCCTAGATCAATTTCGCAATTTATCAAGCAACTGATTTAGTTGCTTTGCTTCTTCTTCAGTCAGATGAGTAAGTCTGGCAATCAATTTTTCCTCTTCCTCATCAAGGATATTGAGCAACTTAAGCCCTTTTTCGGTGATACTAATATCCATTTGCCTGCGATCCTCCATATTCACCTTTCTATCAACCAGCTCCTTCTTTTGGAGCTTATCAACCAATCTGGAAACGTTGGACATTTTATCGATCATACGTTCACAGATAGCATTTACTGCAATTGCTCCCGGATATTGTCCTCTAAGTATTCTCAGCACATTGTATTGCTCAGAAGTTAGATCAAAATTCTTTAAATGTCTAGAAATAAGATCTACTACCCATTTACCTGTAAAGAGCTGATTGATCAAGAGTTTATGATGCTCACTTCTAAACTTACCCTGTTTTATTTCCTCTTCTATCTTCATTCTATTTCGGAATCATTGGATCGAAATCTACGAAATAACAAAATTGTACTTTTTACTTCATATATCCTTAAAGAATTATTGAAAGAAACATTCTTGATTTGCTTAACTTAGAGTTCATTTCACTATGCTGCTAAAGATTAGAATACTATTTCTTCGTCTGTATTTCAACAGTATTGGCTTGTTAAACAAAGATAGATCGGCTGATAAGCTGATCCATTTATTCACTACACCAAGAGCTAGGGTTAGCAGAAAAAAAGAACATGAGATCCTCGACAGATCCCGAAAAACACATTTAAAGTTTGATGGAAAAGAGGTTTGCTTGTATGAATGGGGACAAGGGGAAAGAGTTGCAATGTTATTTCACGGATGGGAAAGCAATGCAGGTAGCCTTGGAGCTTACGTTGAGCCTTTGGTTTCATTAGGCTACCATGTATTGGCCTATGATAGTCTGGCTCACGGGAAAAGTGAAGGAAAGCAGGCCAATATGATCGTCTTTAAAGAGATTGCAAGAAAGATCATTCAAGAAAAGGGTATTCCAGAAATAGCTATTGGACATTCATTAGGAGCCAATGTGATCCTATTACTTGCTTCTGAAGAAAAACTGCAGATCCCAAAGGTTGTCTTGATCAGTCCATTCAATCAGATGAAAGCTATCTTCTTAGGGTTTAGGTCGATCTTAAAGATCCCTGAAAGCATCTATTCTGTAATGCTAGACAAGGCTAGCAAAAGATTCAATTACAATATAAGAGAAATGGAATTTGGAAAGGTTGGTGCAAATTCCCCTTTGAACTCGGTGCTGATCATGCATGACAAGAATGACAAGATCACCCCTTTTAGTCATTCAGCTAATATGTCAAAAAGATGGGGACTAGCAGAGCTAAAGCCAATTGAAGGAAGCGGACATTATAAGATCCTATGGAATGAATCTGCTCTTGATACAGCCTTAAATTTCATAAAAGAGGAAACCGATTCTAACATTCAAACGTTAGTAAAATAAATAGACTTTATCTCGGGTCTTTGCTTTCCCATTTATTTTAGCACAAAGCTTTCAAAATGAATAGATTGAACAAGAGCCTTCCTCCATCAATCACCAATCTTATAATAGGATTGACACTTTTGACACTGCTTTCCATTCTTAGCTCATCTGACCATAAGCTAAGTAATTACACTTCTATATACAATCAACTGGAAGGCGATTCTAAACCTGAATTCAAATTATTCGAGAAAGCATATTTGGGCTATATAGATCTTAAATTAAGTGGCTTCCTTCATCCTGAAAAAGACATTCTCACTATCATCGACTTTAGACTTTCATCCAAGGAAAAGAGAATGTGGGTAATAGATCTTAAGGAAAAAGAAATTGTACACAATGTGCATGTAGCCCATGGAAAGAACAGTGGTGAAGAATACGCTACTTACTTTTCAAATACGCCAAATTCATTACAGAGTAGTCTAGGCTTCTATTTGACCGGAGAGACCTATATTGGAAAGAATGGACTCTCGTTAAAATTAAAAGGATTGGAAAGAGGATTCAACTCCAATGCCTACAAGAGATACATTGTATTGCACGGGGCAGAATACGCCGACAAGGACTATATTAAGGAACATGGAATATTAGGTAACAGTGAAGGTTGTCCTGCTGTGCCTATGGAAGTGCACAAAGAGATCATTGATCTGACTAAAGGAGGAACCATCCTCTTGATCTATTACCCGGATATAGCTTATTTGGAAGAGTCCACCTATATGATGGAGATCTTTTAAGCTCCTTTGATTGCTTTATGCACCTCTTCTAGTATCTTGAAGGCACCGGCCGTATCTTTTGATTCAGCATATGTTCTGAGCACAGGCTCTGTGCCTGAAGGACGGATCATCACCCATTCTTCATTCTCAAAATAGTATTTATATCCATCTACATTCTCAACCGCTTCCACCTTGTAGGGACCGAATGATTTATACTTGTCATCTGCACAGTTTTGCATGATACGCAATTTATCAGCCTCGGCTAGATGCAAATCAATCCTTTCAAATTTGAATTCACCTATGGATCTGTAAACATCTTCGATCAGTCCTTCTAAACTCTTACCGGACTTCACCATATACTCCCAGATAGTTAATCCCATCCAAATACCATCTCTTTCTGGAATATGTCCTTTAATAGCTATTCCACCTGATTCCTCTCCTCCTAGCAGTACGTCTTCTTTCACCATATATCCTGCAACATATTTGAAACCGATCTTAACGATCTCATAATCCAAGCCTAATTGATCGCAAAGCTTCTTCACCTTTGGTGAAACGGAAAATGCCAATACGACCTTCCCGTCGAATTTCTTTTCTTCAACAAGATATTTGATCAAGAGTAAGATGATATGGTGAGAGTCTACAAATTCACCCTTGCTATTATAGAGGCCTATCCTATCCGCATCTCCGTCTACAGCTAATCCGCAATCTATATCTCCCTCAGCCAAGGCGATCATCTCAGAAAATTCTGAAAGATTCCTGTGAATTGGCTCCGGCGCTTGTCCGTCAAAACCCGGATTATGCTCTGCATGCAGGAAAGTGATATCCGGAAGCAATCTCCTCATTACATTCTGACCAGCTCCATACATTGCATCAAAGGCGAAATTCATATCAGAATTAGCGATAGCTTCCAAATCAAAGTTTTTCTTAACATGATCTATATACATCTCCTCCAGATCTACATACTTCACTGAACCTTTCTCCACTAATTTTTCAAGTGAGATGGATTCAAGATCAGTCGTGTTCGTATCGGGAATAAGATCCTCAACTTCTTGAACTTGATCAGGCAATAGCGGCCCGCCGAAACTACCTTTCAGCTTAAAACCATTGTAGGATGGAGGATTGTGAGAGGCAGTTATTACAACTCCTAAAGAGGCATTCAATTTTAGAGTGCCCAATGATACCATTGGGGTGCTCACAAATCCTTTTGCCAAATAAACTTGGATCCCAACATCTGCCAAGACTTTGGCAGTAACCTCGGCGAACATTTCTCCACCAAATCTGCAATCATGACCAATGACAACGGATGCATCGTTGAAATTGGACTTTAACCAATTCGCCGTACCGGTTGCTACCCTGGCAACATTATCAACTGTATAATCCTTTGCAATGATAGCTCTCCAGCCATCTGTACCGAACTTTAATTTCGCCATGAATTCTTTCTTTTTTGGGCTGCCAAAAGTACTATTTACTGTAGAATTTTCCTCCTATTTAACTCCCTTCTGTAAGCATTTGCAAATTGATTATGCTGACTTAAGGTTGAGGAAAAGTGATGATAACCTGAGAAGTCAGCCTTGGCGCACATGTAAAGATAATTGTGCTTCTCTGCATTCAAAACGGCTTCAATAGAATTGATCTCCGGAATATTGATAGGGCCGGGTGGCAAGCCTGCATATTTATAGGTATTGTAGGGAGAGTTGATCGCTTTGTGCTCGTTCAAGACCCGCTTGATGGAATAGTCTCCAAGAGCAAATATCAAAGTTGGATCAGATTGCAGTCTCATCCCCCTTTTGATCCTATTCAAGTAAAGCCCTGCTACCTTTAGTCGCTCTTCAGGGTGTTCTTGTTGCTCTGCCTGGACAATAGAGGCAAGAATTGCAACCTCAGACTGACTTAAACCCAATGCATTGGCCTTGGCCTTTCGCTGATCATTCCAAAACCGCTTATACTCCTTTGCCATTCGACCTAAAAACTCATCTACTGAGGTATTCCAATAAAACTCATAGGTATTGGGTAAGAACATGGAGGGAAATGTTGCTATGGAAAATCCGAACTTGCCAGCCACCTCCGGATTGCGGATAGCTGCCAGTAGATCATTGGAATCCAGCTCAAGCTTTGCACCCGCTACTCCGGCTATTCTGTTAATATCTCTATGAGAATTGATAGTCAATCTAAGAGGCTCTTGCATGCCCGATCTGAGCAAATTAACCAGTTCATTATTGCTCATTTTATTCCTGATCAAATATCGACCGGGTATAGGATCTGAAAACGACTTTTTATCTGCCACCCAAAGAAAAGAAGAGGTATCCTTTAATACACCTTCACTGTAAAGCTGGCTAGTCAAGCTACTTAGATCAGAACTTGAAGGCACGTAGATATACTTCTGCTCAGAGTTCAAGCTAACACCCTCAATGAAGATCTTCTTGAGATAATTCAAGGCGACTATTCCACAAGCAAGAAATAGAAGCAAGAAGGTTATAAGACCTATATTTATTTTTCTCTTTGCCATTTCCGGGAGGGCAAAAATAGTGATTGCAAATAGTAGCAGATCATTTTAAAAAATCAATTTTTTAGCTTTGCATTTATGAGAATTGACATCATCACTGTGGTACCTGAGTTATTGGAGGGACCTTTTTCCGCTTCAATAATGAAGAGGGCTGCCGATAAAGGGATTGCAGAAGTACATCTTCACAATCTGAGAGACTATAGTAGCGACAATTACAACTCAGTTGATGATTATGCTTTTGGAGGAGGAGCGGGAATGGTAATGAGCATTGGGCCAATCGATAGATGCATAAAAACCTTGAAGGAAGAAAGGAAGTATGATGAAGTCATTTATATGAGTCCGGACGGTCATCAATTGGATCAGGCTTTGAGCAATCAGCTTTCGCTGAAAGAGAACCTGATCATATTGGCCGGACATTATAAGGGAGTTGACGAAAGAGTAAGAGAGCATTTAGTTACCATGGAGATCTCCATTGGTGATTACGTCCTTTCAGGTGGCGAATTGGCGGCAGCTGTTTTAGCTGACAGTGTGATCAGGCTACTTCCAGGAGTGTTGAACGATGAAACATCTGCCTTAACAGACTCCTTTCAAGATGGCTTGTTGGCCCCTCCGGTATATACACGACCGGCAGAATATAACGGTTGGGAAGTGCCTGAAATACTCAGGTCGGGAAATTTGAAGGGAATAGAACAATGGAGGCATGATCAGTCTGTAGAAAGAACCAAGAAAAAAAGACCTGATCTTTATAAAAAATATTCTTCAGACTGATTTGTGATATGAAGATAAAATCCTACTTTTGCCTTCCAATTTTTGCAGAGGATAATTTAAGTCATTATGGACGCAATCAAGTTTGTAGAGCAAGATATTAACGGAACATCAGAACTACCTGACTTCAAAGCAGGAGATTCTGTATCTGTAAGTTATAAGATCAAGGAAGGAAACAAAGAAAGAATTCAGGTTTTCCAAGGAACAGTGATCCAGAGAAGAGGAAGCGGAGTGAATGAGACATTTACTGTAAGAAAAGTTTCCGGTGGTATTGGTGTGGAAAGAGTTTTCCCTATGAGTTCACCTTTCATTGAAAGTATTAAAGTGAATAAGAGTGGTTCTGTTAGAAGAGCAAGGATCTTCTACTTGAGAAACAGAACCGGTAAATCTGCACGTATTAGAGAAAAGATCTTCGTTAAGAAAGAAGATTAATCAAATAGAGATTAAATAAAAAAGCCCTTCGACTTATCGAAGGGCTTTTTTTATGCTTCTTGTTTGCTAGCTTCCTTTGCTAGGTCTTCCTTGTGTTTTTCCACAGGACTGCCAAATAAGATCTGATAGACCTCCTTTATAGATCTGGCTCTAAGCAGATCCTTAAAGACCTCAATCCACTCGTGAAATACCAAAACTACAGGATTATATGATTTAACTGGCTTTGTGATGCCATATCTGGCAGGTTCATCTTCTTCCTGAAATGTGCCAAACATTCTATCCCAAATAATGAAGGTGGAACCGTAATTCTTGTCGATATACCTTTCATTAACAGAATGGTGTACCCTATGATGAGAAGGAGTGGTAAAGATATACTCTATGGGAGCGGGTAGCTTCCTTATGAGCTCAGTATGGATCCAGAACTGATAAAGCACTTCGATCTGATGTACGATAAAGAACACCAATGGGTGAAAGCCCATCAAGATCACAGGCAAGAAGAAAATAAGCTTTAGATTCTGCGTCCATGACAGCCTAAATGACACTGAAAGGTTGTAGTGCTCAGAAGAATGATGCACTACATGCGTAGACCACCAGAACCGCTGTTCATGTGCAATTCTATGCGCCCAGTATCTGCAGAAATCAAGAACGATCAAACAGAGAACATAAGACCACCATGTATGTGGGATCTTGATCGGGGCAAGATTATAGAAGAAGAGGAATACGGCAAACATTCCCAACTTCATAAAACCATTCAACACTAAATTTCCCAAACCAATAGAAAGGGAGGCCAGAAAATCCTTACCACTATATAGGTTGGGAAACTTTTTACTTCCAAAGATATATTCAAGCAACACCAACAAGAACATGATCGGAGCTGCTATCCATATTACAGTATTAAAATCCAGATTGACGATATCCGCCAATTCTAACTTTTCTTGATCCATAAAGGGGAAAATCTTAGATGAGTGTCAAAAGTAATTGTTAAAAGTTATGAAAAACGACTATTTAGGCAGAACTTTATATTCATTGAGTTCGTCTGCTATTTATAACATCCATTCTCAGTTAAAAAATATGCGTAAAATATACTATACACTCTTAATTCTATTTTGTTTTTCAACCACTTACGCCCAGGAAAAAACTGAAGTAAAGTGGGTAAGTTTTGAAGAAGCTATAGAATTGAACAAAAAAGAAAAGAAAAAGATCTTGGTTGATGTTTACACCAATTGGTGTGGCTGGTGCAAGAAGATGGAAGCTACCACCTATAGCAATCCAGCTATTGCCGATTACATCAATGAGAACTATTATCCTGTTAAATTAAACGCAGAGAGGAAAGATACAGTAAGGTTGGGAGAACAAGTTTTCATCAATCAAAATCCACAAGGCAGAAGAACACCACATGACCTTGCAGTAAGTTTATTGAACGGGAAAATGAGCTATCCTTCAACAGTCCTTCTAGATGAGAATGTACAGATGCTCAACCCTCCGATCAATGGCTACCTGGATGCCGCTAGCATAGAGCCTATCTTGCACTACTTCGGTGATAACAATCATAAAAAGAAGATTAGCTGGGAGGATTTTCAAAAGAACTTCGAAGGGAAAGTCAAGTAAAATCGGATTTAGTAAAATATTAAGAGAATCTTATTTTTTTACTGTAAATCAAATATTTAGCTATTTATTACTTTCTTTGTCCATGTACTAATTTTTTTTATCATGAACATTTACGTGGGAAACATTCCTTACAAATCCTCGGAAGATGATTTGGGAAATCTATTTGCAGAATTTGGTGACGTTACATCAGTTAAGATCATTCAAGACAAATTTACAGGCCGTTCTAAAGGTTTTGGATTTGTTGAGATGAGCGATGACACCGGACAAGCCGCTATCGATGCTCTAGACGGATTCGAACATATGGGTCGAAACCTTAGAGTTAGCAAAGCAAACCCAAGAGAAGAAAAGAACTAGAATATTATCGATATTTTCTCTTCCACAAGACCTCGAATATCTCGAGGTCTTTTTTATTTCACCACTTTTCTATTGAGGTAGTTGAGGATATCAGAACCATAAGCTATTAGTAACTCTCCCTTGAATAGGGCCGGATAGGCAAAAGTCTTAATGGGCGGCTTCTCCTCTGATCGATCGACATTGTGAATAGCTATTTCAAGTCCCATGGCCTTAACTTCTGAGACCACTTGTTCGCATTCATGACAATTTTCCGCTATAAAAAGTGTGAGGTTCATTTATGCAAGTTTATCAATATCCCTGATCAGAAATTTCTTTCGCTCCATATAGATCTGACCTTCATCTTTCAACTCATTTAGAACGGTTGTGACAGTTTGTCGACTTGTTGCCGTAAGATTTGCAATATCTTGATGGGTTAGATTATGTTTTACAAGGATCTCATCACCTATGGCCTTTCCGTATTGGGCAGCCATCTCCTTCATAAAGAGGACTATTCGCTCTCTTGCATCTTTAAAGATCAAGGACTCCAATCTCCTTTCGATCTTCCTCATCTTCTCTCCTACACTCCTGCCCATCTCAAGACTCAATGAAGAGTTGGACTTTAATGTTTCTTTGAACTCATCTACACTAATGGTGCACATCCTAGTCTCATCGTCCATGGCCACTGCAAAGTCTTTTCTCTTGTCTTCGCCCAGTACACCCATTTCACCAAAGACTTCTCCCGGATAAAGAATTGCCTTGATGATCTCCTTACCCTCTTCTGAGTAGCTACCAATCTTTACCCTACCTTTCTTTAAGAAGAAAACGATCTTGCTAGGTTCTTCAGGAAAATAAATGAATTGATTCTTCTCAGCAATTTTGACTGAGGTCTTCTTATCAAGCTCCAGTAACTCTTCTTCAGAGAGATTTTTGAGGAGGTTGATCCTCTCTAAATGCCAAAGTTTAGATTGATTTGTACTCATGCTGGTTTACTGCCTTAAAATTAGGCATTATCAGCACTTCTTTTGTTGGCTAGAAGAGTATTTTGGAGCAGAGAAGCAATGGTCATTGGGCCTACGCCTCCAGGCACAGGAGTTATGAAAGAGCATTTCTCACTAACCTCATCAAATGCAACATCTCCCGCTAATTTATATCCGCTTTTCTTGCTAGAGTCGGGAAGTCTGCTAGTACCAACATCTATAACTACTGCTCCCTCTTTCACCATATCGGCCTTTAAGAAATAAGGCTTCCCAATGGCCGCAATAAGAATATCTGCTTGCAGGCACATCTCCTTTAAGTTCTTTGTTCTGCTGTGACAAAGGCTTACAGTTGCATTCGCTCCTTTCTTATTCCTGCTAAGGAGAAGGCTCATGGGTGTTCCAACGATGGAACTTCTGCCAATGATCACACAGTGTTTTCCTTCGGGGTCGATTTGATATCTCTTTAGCAATTCCATGATTCCATTTGGAGTTGCAGGCAGAAAGGCCGGGAGACCTAAGCTCATTCGTCCAATATTCTCAGGGTGAAAGCCGTCTACATCCTTGGATGGGTTGATTGCCAAAGTGACTTTTTTCTCATCGATATGTTTTGGTAGGGGCAGTTGAACTATAAATCCATCAATGCTTGGGTCCTCATTCAACTCATGAACTTTAGAAAGCAATTCTTCTTCACTGATCTCATCATTGAATTTGATCAAAGTAGAATCAAATCCGACATAATCACACGCTTTTACCTTGGCATTTACATAGGTAATACTTCCACCATCCTCCCCAACTAGTATGGCAGCCAAATGAGGCACTCTTTTTCCACTTGACCTAAGCGAATTGACTTCTTCTCTTATTTCATCTTTGATCTCAGCTGATGTCTTTCTACCGTCTAGCTTCTGCATTACCTTTCAAAACCTCCTGGCATTTTGGGCATATTGCGCATCATCTTTGCCATGTTCTTCTTATTGCCCATGAGTTTCATCATCTTGCTTGTATCTTCAAACTGCTTGAGCAATTTGTTCAGGTCGGCTACAGTTCTTCCACTTCCTTTTGCAATTCTCTTTCTTCTTGAGCCATTGATGATCTTTGGATTCTCTCTTTCTTCAGGAGTCATTGCCTGGATCATTGCTTCAATGTGTTTAAAGGCATCATCGTCAATATCTACATCTTTGATCGCCTTGCCAACACCGGGAATCATTCCCATAAGGTCCTTCACATTACCCATCTTCTTGATCTGACTAATTTGATCAAGGAAATCATTGAAGTCGAATTGGTTCTTGGCAATCCTCTTTTGGAGTCTTCTTGCCTTTTCCTCATCAAACTGTTCTTGTGCCTTCTCAACCAAAGAAACAACATCTCCCATGCCCAAGATCCTGTCGGCCATTCTCTTTGGATAGAAAACATCCAGGGCATCCATCTTTTCGCCTGTACCAACAAACTTGATCGGTTTGTCAACAACAGAGCGAATGGATAAAGCAGCACCTCCTCTAGTATCACCATCCAGTTTGGTAAGCACCACTCCATCAAAATCTATCTTTTGATTAAATGCAAGTGCAGTATTCACAGCATCCTGACCTGTCATGGAATCAACAACGAACAGTGTTTCAGAAGGGTTGAGATTCTTCTTTAGAGATGAGATCTCATCCATCATAGCTTCGTCAACGGCCAATCGTCCAGCTGTATCAACGATCACAACATCACATGCCTTTTGCTTAGCTTGCTTTATAGCTTCTTGAGCAATAGAGACCGGATCTTTATTTTCTTTATCAGAATAAACCTCGACTCCAATTTGCTCTCCCAACACATGAAGTTGATCGATGGCGGCAGGTCGATAAACATCAGCTGCCACTAAAAGAGGATTTTTGCTCTTTTTCTTTTTAAGAAAATGGGCGAGTTTCCCAGTGAAGGTTGTTTTACCCGAACCTTGAAGTCCCGAAATAAGAATGATTGCCGGTGAACCTTGAAGATTGATCTCTTCATGCTCATTCCCCATTAAGTTGGCTAGCTCATCGTGAGTGATCTTGGTAAATAGCTGACCCGGAGAAATTGAGGAGAGAACATTCTGTCCAATAGCCTTTTCTTTCACTGAATCTGCAAATTGCTTGGCTGTTTTATAGCTAACATCTGCATCTAAAAGAGCTCTTCTGATCTCTTTTGAAGTTTCGGCTACGTTTACTTCTGAAATTTGCCCTTGACCCTTTAAAACCTTAAAGGCCTTATCTAACTTATCTGATAAACTTTCAAACATAACTTTTCTGGAATGAGCACAAAATTAAGCATATTGCTTAGGCATTGAAAGAGAGGAGATATAGTATTTGGAGTACTTAGAGTATGCAGGGTTGATGGATTAAATGTATAAATGAATAGAGGCTTGTAAGTAATCTAGCAAGAGCTGTCCTCTGAACTCTAAGTATCACTACATTCTTTCGGGAACATTTATCCCTAACAAACCCATTCCTCTGGAAATAACCTCTGCAGAAAGCTCGCAAATTGCCAATCTTAATTTCTTTCTAATCTCATTCTCTTCCTTGATCAAAGGTGTAGTATTCTGATAAAAATGATTGAACTGCTTTACGAAAGAATACAGATAATTTGCCAGATGAGCCGGGCTTTTTTGGTCGGCCGACTCCTCTATTACTTGAGGAAAGTTTGACAATGCTTTGATGACATTCTTATCTTCACCCTCCAGCTCAACAGCTCCATCTAATTTCAGGTCCTTCACTTCCAATCTTTTTAGAATGGACTTAATTCGAGCGTGAGTGTATTGTATGAATGGACCGGTATTTCCATTAAAATCAACAGACTCTTCAGGATTGAAAAGCATATTCTTTTTAGGATCTACCTTTAGAATAAAATACTTCAATGCTCCCAAGCCAATCATGCGGAAGAGCTCAGACCTTTCAGCATCATCCAGCTCGTCAATCTTTCCTAACTCCTTTGCAGTAGCTTCTGCTGTAGATTCCATTTCATTCATGATATCATCTGCATCTACCACGGTACCTTCTCTAGACTTCATTTTTCCACTGGGAAGATCTACCATTCCGTATGACAAATGACTAATTCCCTCTGCCCAACCGAATCCCATTTTTTTAAGAATGAGCTTCAGCAATTTGAAATGATAATCTTGCTCATTTCCAACAACATAATAGTATTCATCGCAGTGAAACTCCTCTTCTCTGATGATCGCAGTTCCAATATCCTGGGTCATATAAACGGAAGTACCATCAGCTCTCAATAATATTTTAGGATCCAATCCTTCCTTCTCAAGATTTGCCCATAAGGAGCCGTCCTCTTTTCGATAAAAATCCTTCTGATCTTCATGTTCTAAGACCTTCTCTTTTCCAATCAAATATGTATCTGATTCATAATATAGCTTATCGAATGAAGTGCCAATATGATCGTAGGTTTCATTAAAACCTTCATACACCCATGAATTCATCTTTTTCCATAAGTCAGTCACTTCAGGATCAGCTGACTCCCATTTTCTAAGCATCTCTCTAGCTTCTTGGATCAGAGGAGCTTCTTGCTTTGCCTTTTCTTCATCCATCCCACCGTCAACCAACTTTGCAATCTCCTCCTTGTATTTCTGGTCGAAGATCACATAGTACTTTCCAACAAGATGGTCGCCTTTCATTTGTGCACTTTCCGGAGTCTCATTCTTACCGAACTTAAGCCATGCAAGCATAGACTTGCAAATATGTATTCCTCTGTCATTGATGATCTGGACCTTTACAACTTCATTTCCGGCAGCTGAGAGAATTCTACTGATAGAATCTCCAAGAAAAATATTTCGAAGATGTCCTAGATGAAGGGGCTTATTGGTATTTGGAGAAGAGAATTCCACCATTTTTCTTCCCTTTTTCTCGCCTTGGTGAAATCCGAAAGTATCTTTCTCTTGAAGCGCATCAAACAAGAATTTATTCCAGTAATCATTATTGATCTCAAGGTTTAAGAATCCTTTTACCACATTATATCCGACAACCAGATCAGAAGAACTTAAAAGTTCCTTACCAAGAAGCTCTGCGGTTTCTTCCGGACCTTTTTTGGAAAATCTGCTCAAGGGAAAAGCAAGCACAGTGATGTCTCCTGCAAAATCCTTTCTAGTCTCTTGAAATTGGATCTCACCTATAAAACCTTTCCAACTTAATTTCTGATTGATCAGCTCAGTGATTTGAACTGATAGCTCTTTCTCTAATTGCTTCATTATCTAGCGTGCTCTTCTAACTTCTTGGTTGTATTCACTAAAATATCAAATGCTGTTTCAGCCATAAAGTTCCCCTTATTATCCAATAAAGGGTTAATCTCTACCATCTCGAAGCAAACAACCTTACCACTCTCAATGATAATTGATTCGATCAGCTCATTTGCCTCTTGAGGGGTAAATCCCCCATCAACAGGAGTACCTGTTCCGTAGCTTACAATGTCAGGGTCCATGCTATCTACATCAAAAGAGATGTAAATGATATCGCAATGCGCAAGTCGATCTAGCGCTTCAGTACAAGCATTCTTAAGACCCAGCCTTCTGCACTCTTCAACTGTAAAATTCTTTATACCCTTTTCCTTGGCCAAGGCATCTTCGGGTCCTTCTGTATCCCTAACACCAAAGAATATAAGGTCTGAAGGTTCAATCTTTGGCTCAATGCCACCACAGTTCTTTAAGGATTCCCAATAATCAACTGCTTCTTGTTTTGGCTTTGTTCTTTGGTTCTTCAGGTTATCCTCTGCAAGAGCAGTTGCTAGCGGCATGCCATGAACATTGCCACTGGGAGAAGTATAGGGAGAATGCAAATCACCATGAGCATCAATCCAAATAACTCCCAACTTTTTGTTTGGAAAAGCCTTCTTAATACCGGCAATGGTGCCACCGGCAGAGGCATGATCAGCTGCAAGCACTAAAGGGAAATTGTCGGCTTTAATTGAAGAGAACACAAGATTGGCTACTGATTCATACACTTTAGCTATGCCATCAATATGTATAGCACTAGGCGTAGGAGTTGGCTCCCACAACAGATCATTTGCATCTTCAACATTAAGTGATGAGTATTTTTTAAAATAATCAGAGTTTTTATTCAGAGAGGCAATTTTCAAGGCATCAATTCCCAGACTAGCTCCTCTTGTTCCTGCTCCAATCTCAGACCTATTCTCAATTATCTGAATCTCTTTCATCTAACTATATTTTACAAAGGGCAAAAGTAAGTAAGAATAAGTGTGACTAAAACAGGGAGGCTGATAGTCTAAGGATTTATATCAATATTATTTATCGATTCTAATAGTTAATTAATCGATATAATTTATATACTCATCTAGCTATTGAGAATAGTTTCTATATTTGCCAAACAGATTAATTTGAATTAATTTTCGAACTGATCTTAAGTGGGAGTAATAAATGCCGTTCACACCATCAATTCATAAGCGGATCCAATACTTCTTCATCTTGCTATTATTCACAATTTCTTGTGATAGTGGCATATTTGAAAGTGGTATTAAGGAAGGGGTCGTTGAGTACAAGATTGAGTATCCTTATTTAAAGGATGATCATATCATGATGGACCTGTTACCCAAGAAGATGGAGATGACTTTCAAAGACGGAGAATACCGTAATGAGATCTCTGCCGGCATGGGTCTTTTCAAGACAGCGATCATCAAGGAAAAGGAGAACCAAAAGCTGATCCATACCATTAAGCTGCTTAATAAGAAATTGGCAAGTGAATTAGAGTCTTCTGATATCGAATCGCTAAACAAAGACTTTAACAAAATAGAGTTTGAGGCAACCGGAAATATGAAGGAGATTGCCGGATATCATTGCAAAGAAGTTATTGCCACAGTAAAAGAAGATTCTACTTGGGAGTTTAAACTATACTATACTGAAGAGATAGCTATACAAGACCCCAACTACCTAAACCCTTTCCATCCGATCCAAGGTGTATTAATGCAATATGAAATGATCAACCATGATCTTCATATGCTATTCACAGCAGTAAGTGTTCATAAAAAAGAGGTCAAGAGAGAAGACATTCTACTTGCCGAAGACTATGTGATCGTTACTCCGGAAAAGTTGGAAAGTGAATTGGATGCTATTTTTGAGAAGGTAAAATAATACTGTCCCATTTCATTACTTTCACAATTCAATTTAAAATCAATTAGATGAAGATCAAAACTTTTTTAGCCGCAATGATGATATCATTCGGATTGTTTTCTCAAAATTTCGAGGGTACTATTACCTATGAGCTGAGTTATGATAACTTGCCAGCTGAAGCGAAAGCTTATGAGAGTATGCTTCCAAAAGAAACTGTGGTAACGGTCGCTAACGATGTATCTAAAAGCGTTACTGACAATCCTATGACGGGAATGCCCACTGTTATTATTACCAATAATGAAAGTGGCGAATCATATCAACTTCAAGATGTAATGGGTGAAAAGTATGCGATCAAATTCAATTCCGATGAAGAAAATGATGAAGAGGCGGAAACTGAATATGAGGAAACCGGTGAAGAAAAAGAAATTAGCGGTTATAAATGCAAGGTTGCCACTGCTGAAACTGAAAATGCAATGTTGACTGTTTGCTATACCAAAGATCTTCCTGCCATCAAGAATGAAAGAGCAAAGGGATTAGATGGTTTCCCACTGGAGATCATAATGGAAACTGATCAAATCACCTTTATTCAAACTGTAAGTAAGATAGATCAAGGAAAGACTGAAAAGCTAAAGTTTGAAGTTCCAAAAGGATATACTGAAATAAGCTTCAAAGACTTTCAAGAAAAATACGGACAAGGCGGAATGTAAAAATTCGCTTGTTGATAAATATTACAAAGCCGTTTCTTCAATCCTTGAAACGGCTTTATTTTTGTCTTAGCACCTTATATAGAGCTATCCCTAAATGGTCCAAAACCGCTTTAAGTCAGACTCGTCTTCAGAGAATAAAAAGCAAAGGAGTAAAAGTAAGAGTAAGAAGAAACTAAATCTTTCTCTAGACAAATTTGCCGGGAGGTTTGATTCTGAGAAAAGCAGACAAATCATTGGATTGGCTTTGATCCTTTTCTCCATCTATTTGCTAATAGCATTTGTAAGCTATCTTTTTACATGGAAGATCGATCAAAGTAAAGTGGAGCTTTCTTTAGTTGAGTTTCTATTCAATTCAGACATTAGAGTTGAAAATTGGCTTGGAAAGATTGGTGCCATAACCTCTCACATCTTTATTTATAAGTGGTTTGGAGTTGCTTCATTCATCTTTGTTTTCCTATTCTTTCTCTTTGGTTTTAAGGTTTTACTGAACGTAAGTCTATTGCCACTGAAAAGAAGTTTAAAGATCAGTTTGTTCTCTCTGGTTTGGCTTTCACTTTTCTTTTCCTTCTTTTTTTCTGATCAATTATTCTATTTAGGTGGAGCGGTGGGATATGAGTTGGACAATTATCTGCAAAGTATTCTTGGACTTGCAGGAACAGGTCTATTGATCTTTTTCACTTTAAGTGTTTTCCTTATCCTCTCTTTCAATGCTGCAGAATATTTAAAGCAGGCCTTTGCATATTTGAGCAATATTGGTTCTAAAGAAGGGCAGGAACTTGAAGATATTGAAGCAGCTGATCCGGAGGATCACGGACTTGAAAAGGAAGAAGTGGCAAATGAGCTATCTACCGTTGATCTAAGCGCTGAAGAAGAAGATCAGAATGAAGAAGAACTGGAGTTAACCATTGAAACATCTGATGAGCCTGCTGAAGAGGAAAAGGACCCTTCAATTGAGCTAGAAGCTGAGAACACTTCTGAAGAGGAGGAGGAAATAGCTAAGGAAGATGGAGACGATATAGGTTTAGAGATTGAAGAAACTTCGGAAAATGATGACACTTTAAGTGAGGAAGAACTAGATAAGAAAGTTGAAGAGTATGGTGAATACGATCCAACTCTTGACCTATCCTCATATAAGAAACCGGGAATAGATCTATTGAGAGATCACGGAGACGGGCAGATCAAGGTTGACAAGGAAGAATTAGAGGCAAATAAGAATAGAATTGTAAGCACTCTTGAGAATTACAATATTAAGATCCAGACGATCAAAGCTACAATTGGTCCAACTGTCACTTTGTATGAGATCGTTCCTGCCCCAGGGGTTAGAATTTCTAAGATCAAGAATCTAGAAGATGATATTGCCTTGAGCTTAGCGGCACTAGGCATAAGGATCATTGCGCCTATTCCCGGAAAAGGAACCATTGGAATTGAGGTACCGAATCAAAATCCGGATGTGGTTTCAATGAAGACCGTTATAGCTTCTGAGAAATTCCAAAACTCAAAATTCGATCTTCCGGTAGTTATAGGTAAGACCATTTCCAACGAAACCTATGCCTTTGATCTTGCAAAAATGCCTCACTTGCTAATGGCCGGAGCTACCGGACAAGGTAAGTCCGTAGGTTTGAATGCCATCCTGACTTCACTGCTATATAAAAAGCACCCTGCTCAATTGAAGTTTGTGCTAGTAGATCCAAAAAAGGTAGAACTTACCTTATTCAATAAGATCGAGAGACATTTCTTGGCGAAACTACCTGATACAGAAGATGCCATTATCACTGATAACCAAAAAGTGATCAATACGCTCAATTCACTCTGTATTGAGATGGATGATAGATACGAACTGCTCAAAACGGCATTTGTGAGAAACATCAAAGAGTACAATGCCAAGTTCATTGCAAGAAAGCTCAACCCCGAAAAAGGTCATAAATACCTTCCTTATATTGTTCTTGTCATAGATGAGTTTGCCGATTTGATGATGACTGCCGGAAAAGAAGTTGAGCAACCAATAGCACGTTTGGCTCAGCTTGCCAGAGCAATTGGAATACATTTGATTATAGCCACTCAAAGACCTTCAACTAACATTATTACAGGTTCTATCAAAGCTAATTTCCCGGCAAGAGTTGCTTTTAGAGTAACTTCGGGAATTGATTCGAGAACAATTCTAGATTCAGGAGGAGCTGAACAATTGATTGGACGTGGTGATATGTTATTATCAACAGGAAGTGATATAATAAGGCTTCAGTGTGCTTTTGTTGACACTCCTGAAGTTGAAGAGCTTACCGAGTTTATTGGCAATCAAAGAGGTTATCCTGATGCTTTTATGCTACCGGAATATGTTGGAGAGGACGGTCAGGCTGCAGGTGAAGTCGATCTATCAGAGAGAGATGCTTTATTCGACGATGCTGCGCGAATAATTGTCCAACATCAACAAGGTTCTGCATCTTTGCTTCAGAGAAGATTAAAGCTCGGTTATAACAGGGCAGGAAGAATTATAGATCAACTTGAAGCCGCCGGGATCATCGGTCCTTTTGAAGGCAGCAAAGCAAGGCAAGTTCTGATTGCCGATGAAGCCAGTTTGGAACAGTTGTTGAATGATGTGGAAAATAATAATCAATAGTATAAGATGAAACTTTTTACCAGTATTGTATTGAGCATTGCCTTTTCTATAGGAGTGATAGCACAAGACCAAAAAGCAAAAGGAATCCTTGACGAACTAAGTGCGAATACGAAAGCCTATAAAAGCATGAAGGCTGACTTCGATTACAGAATGCTCAATAAATCGGACGATATAGATGAAACCCAAAGTGGCTCACTTATTTCCAAAGGAGAAAAATACAGATTGAATATAGCCGGACAGTTGTTGTTATCCGATGGTAAAACTGTTTGGACCATACTTCAAGATGCTGAAGAAGTGCAGGTGAACAATGTTCCGGAAGGAGATGAAGAAGGTGACTTTGTTAGTCCAAATAAGATCCTGACCCTATGGGAAGAAGGGTTTAAGTTCAAATACGATAAAGAGGAAGCAATTGGAGGGGAAACTTATGATGTGATCAATCTATACCCAATAGATGGTGAAGATAAGAGCTTTCATACCATCAAGTTATTTGTCAAGAAAGATAGAAGCAGAATTGGGAAGATCATAATTAAAGGGAAGGATGCAACGGATTATATCTATACGATCAAGTCTTTTGAAGCAAATCCAGCGGTGAACGACCAGAAGTTCAGTTTTTCTGCCAATGATTATCCTGACTTTGATCTGATCGATCTCCGCTAGAGTCTGCTACTTTCTTATAGACTTGCAATTGATCCATTAGGAATATCTTTAAGGTTAACTTTCTTTAATAGTCTTGATTTGATCGTAGATGATCCAATCTTGAAGGAAATTGGGAATGCCTTACCCTGACTATTATAATAGTATCCTTTAAGCTTTTTACTATCGTTCCTAACGAAATTGAATTTAACTTCTCCTTCTGTCCAATAAGGATTGTCTGCACTTACAACCACACCTATAAAGTCGTGATTGTTTTCAGTGTTCTTGATCAAAGCGATCAAGTATCTTCCATCTCTTGTTTGGTATAATCCTTCTAATGAATCAGGATTCCCATCGTGGAGATACTTTCCAAACTGGTTAACATCTAGGTTTACTTGGTGCTCTTTTACAGGATGTAATGTCTTCACTCCTGAAGCTGAAGCCATCGAACTGAATAAAATTAGACAGCTCAGTAGCATTGCAATTGGTTTCATAGTTTTCATGACTAATTGAATTTTAATTATTTATAGGACAAATGTATACCCGATATAGTATTATGCATAGCATAGTAGTATAAGTGGATTTATATTCTCTTAACAAACCCCATTTTACATGGCTTTCAGAGAATATTCAATAAATAAAGAAATGGATGAACGGTAAGCAGAATCATTTTGAATAATTCGCTTTGACCGTATGACGATAAGCTGTTGATTTGGTTACAATTGAAGTAATTGTCAACCTTACTGATCAGTGATTTGGCTTGATTGAAGACTTCAATCCTAGCATAGTTCTATTGTGAATAATAGAAGAGATTAATAGACTCTTTGGAGCTCGAAATCTTTATAGCGGACCAAATAGACTGAATGATTCTCATATCCACTTTCAATACCCGTTTTAAAGAATTGAAACTTTCTACTCAAGAATTCATCCTGGTATTCAACTAGCATCAAGCTAAAATTGGTGCCGAAATCATTCATCAATTTTAAATAATACATACCAACGTCAAAACCGAGAACTGAAAATTTACTTGGTGGCATATTATTCAGATCTATATATCTCTCTTCGAAGGCTTGAAGATCTTTATCTCTATAGTTAATATACTCAGAAACCATCAAATGTACATTGAGGTTATGAAGGTATTCCACCTCTAAATAATCATAATTCTTCCAGTCTTCAATTCCTATCAAGGTAATATCATAATCTTCCTCTTGGTTCAATTGGGTTATTAGCCGAGTAACAAAGGCTTCATCATCTGAAGGTGCAACAACTATGTTCCTTTGAGTGCTATCTAACCTCATCTTAAAGGCTGCGTAGTTCTTCACATCCCACACAACTTCCCTTAGAAGCTTTATGGTATCCTCCCCACTCTTGCTCTCCATCTGTCGATAAAAACTTCTTTTCAATAGATCCACCTGAGTTCTCTCTTTTATATGATCAGGATATACGATGATCATATTATGCCTTGAAAGAGAATCTGCCAAATAAGTCCCTAAGCTTTTCAATAAGACAGGATCAGAACTTACCACTTTACTCACATAGCTATTTCCCAATAAGATCTTATTGGATTGTTTTACCGGTGATACAATATTGATCCCTTTCTTCTTTGCGAAGTCCGATGCAATGACAAACTCATCATAAAAAAGTGGTCCAACAATCAAGTCTGACCCAACTAATGCAGAGTCCTTGATCAACTTTGATAGCTTGGCAGTATCATTAGCAGTATCAAAAACTCTCAATTTTAGATTGAGTCCTTCTTGAGTTATAGAATCTGCCGCCATTCGGAAACCATGGTAGAAGTCCAATCCATATTGAGCTTTAGAATAGAGTTTCTGGTACATCTTCATGCTCGCATTTGGAGTAGTGTCCTCAGCCATCTCCATCTCTTCTAGATAAAAAGGCAATAATAGACTAACCACATAATCATTCTTAAGGGCTGTGCTATCAAACTCAATGTCCTCAACCAGACTATCCCCGTATTCTTTTAGTATAGGAATAGTGATCAGCTGATTAACCTTTAATCCATTCTCCAATCCAGTATTGACCTTTAGAATTGAATCTATGCTTACAGCATAAGCCTTGGATAATGAATATAGCGTTTCCTTTGGCATGACCCTGTGTGTAATATAGGGTGAAGATTCATTCGGCTCAATGAACTCATCTAACTTAGGTTCTGCTTTAAGCTTGGCAATTGGGATCTTTAGCTTCATCCCTTTCTTTAATCCACTTTCTTCTACTTCTGGATTTACAGCCAAGATCTCTGAGATCTCCAATTCATATTCCTTGGCTATCGAATAGAGGGTATTCTTCTTTTGGACTTCATGGATCAAGAAATTTCCATCGGATTGCTCTGTATCTTCTTTTAATACCTCAATTCCTTTTAGTGGGATCTTTAGGGTATCCCCTATCCTCATTTCTGACCATAACTCCTCATTGGCTTTCTTTATATCATCAACAGTGATCCCATAGGTTTTACTTATCGAATAAAGAGTATTACCCTTTACTATTGGATGAAGATAGAATCTTTCACCATTGATCTCAATAGCTTCAGGAAGTGAGTCTTTCGCAATGTCCTGAGAGAAAAGTGCTAGAGAAAGCACCATAAAAAAGAAAAGAGAAATAAACCTCATACTATTCCCATTCAATTGTAGCCGGAGGTTTGCTACTAATATCGTAAACTACTCGATTTACCCCCCTTACCTTATTGATGATCTTATTTGAAGTTTTAGCTAAGAACTCATACGGTAAATGACACCAATCTGCGGTCATTCCATCTGTTGAGCTTACAGCTCTTAAGGCTACTGCATTCTCATAAGTTCTCTCATCTCCCATTACTCCTACTGAATTTACCGGCAAAAGTATTGCACCCGCTTGCCAAACATCATCATATAAACCTTCATCCTTCAATCCTTGAATAAAGATATGATCCACCTCTTGCAATATACGTACCCTTTCAGCATTTACCTCACCCAAAATTCGAATTGCCAAGCCCGGACCGGGAAATGGGTGTCTTCCTAAAAGTTCTTCCGGCAAACCAAGAGACCGCCCTACTCTTCTTACCTCATCTTTAAATAGAAGTCTTAGTGGCTCAACTATTTTAAGTTTCATATAGTCTGGCAGGCCTCCAACATTATGATGAGATTTGATCGTTGCCGATGGGCCACCTGTTGCTGAAACCGATTCTATAACATCAGGATAAATAGTACCCTGACCTAACCACTTGACGTCTTGGATCTGATGAGCTTCATCATCAAATACATCAATAAATGTATTCCCGATTGCCTTTCGCTTTAATTCAGGATCCTCTTTCCCTTCTAAGGCCGATAAAAATCTTGATTTGGCATCCACTCCTTTGATGTTCAATCCTAAGTTCTCATATTGCTTTAGTACTGAGTCAAACTCATTCTTTCTCAAGAGCCCATTGTCGACAAATATGCAATAGAGATTTTTGCCTATTGCTTTATTCAAGAGGATGGCTGCTACAGAGGAATCTACTCCCCCACTTAATCCTAATACTACCTTATCGCTCCCTAACTTTTCTTTTAGGTCAGCAATGGTTTCTTCAGCAAAGGCAGCCGGTGTCCAATCCTGACTACATCCGCAAATACCAACCACAAAATTCTTTAGCAGTTTTAATCCATCAGTTGAATGGTATACCTCAGGGTGAAATTGAATACCATAGGTATCCTCACCTTTGATGTGAAATGCTGCGACTTTTACATCATCAGTACTGGCAATCAATTCATAATTCTCCGGAACGGATTGAATGGTATCTCCATGAGACATCCACACTTGGGATCTGTGCGGAATTGAGCTCATCAATGAAGAGTCTTCATTGACATAATTCAGATTAGCTCTCCCGTATTCTCTAGTATCCGATGGCTGAACGCTTCCGCCAAAATGATGAGAAAGCATTTGAGCACCATAACAAACACCCAGTAAGGGAAGCTTGCCTTTAACAGTGTCAAAATGATATTGTGGTGCCTCTTTGTCTAAAACAGAAAAAGGACTCCCTGAAAGGATCACACCTTTAACATGTTCATCTATTTCCGGTAGTTTATTATAGGGATGGATCTCCGAGTAAACGTTTAATTCTCTTACCCTTCTTCCAATTAGCTGGGTATACTGTGATCCAAAATCAACAATGATGATCTTCTCTTGCATCGGGCAAAGATAAAATTAATGCTTAGAGTGATTTTGCATTGAGCTATAAGAAATTTCAACAGTCAAGTTCAGAATTCGCCTAGAGGTTGAAAATCCCATCAAAAACTCTCATAGCAGGGCCTACAAGCCAAATAGAATCAAAAGAGTTCTCTGCTCTATGATTTAATCGAATTGACAAGTTTCCGCCTTTTGTTTCAACAAAAACCTCATTGGCTGAAAGATGTTTCTTGAGAACATAAGCAAGAGCTGCTGCAGTTACACCGGTTCCGCAGGACAGGGTCTCATCTTCCACTCCTCTTTCGTAAGTTCTCACCTTGATTCCATTCTCTAGGATCTGCACAAAATTCACATTGGTTCCTTCTTCTTTATACTCTTCCAAGTTTCTGATCTTTCTGCCTTCAGCAAAAACATCAATCTGATCAACTTCTCCTACAAATCGAATATAATGGGGTGAACCTGTATGAATGAACCAATCGTCTCCAATCTTTTCTATTCGATCAGTTCCAACATCTCCCATTCGAGTAGCAAATAATTCACCCTCTATCGCCCCTTCATGTTTACCATCTATGGCTAAAAACTCAGAAGCTGATTTGATCATTCCCAGATCTCTGGCAAATGCCTGTGCGCATCTACTACCATTCCCGCAAAAGCTCTTAGATCCATCAGCATTATAATAATCCATCTCAAAATCCAATTCTTCATGATCTAGAAGAATGATCAAGCCGTCTGCTCCAATTCCAAACTTCCTATCACAGATCTTTTTGATCTGATCAGAGCTAAAACTAAAGTTCTTACCCCTGCCATCAAGCATGATAAAATCATTTCCGGTACCCTGATATTTTACAAAGTGATATTCCATGTATCTCAATAATGGCCTTACTTACAGGCTTAACAATATTTAACAGCCAGATTAAAACAGAGCTGCTAAATTAGCGTTTGAATTAGCGATTAAACAAGCCAGTAATTGTTCAAAATTCAATAAACTAAAGCATATGAAAAAGTTAATTAGCAGTTTTCTAATAGCGGCAATGGGTGGAGCCGTTAGTTTAAGCATGTATAAATATCTAGAGAAGGATCAACTTCCACCAACAAACACGGAAGAAAAGAACACTCAATTAGTAAACTTGATCACCTCCAATCCGGAAAATGCCATCGATTATGTGACCGCAGCTGAAATGACTGTCAATGGTGTTGTGCATGTTAAAACGGAGGGGACCATAGAGTACAGTCAGAGATCATTCGACCCTTTCAGACATTTCTTTTATGGAAATGGAACAATAGAAAAACAATATTCCCAGCCAATCAAAGGCACAGGTTCTGGAGTGATCATTAGCTCTGATGGTTATGTGGTCACCAACAATCATGTGATCCAAAATGCAGATAAGATCAAGGTTACCCTGAACAATAAAAAAACTTATGAAGCCAGCTTGCTAGGCTCAGATCCCTCAACAGATCTGGCAGTATTAAAAATTGAAGAAGAAGGATTGCCCTCCCTAGATTTCGGAAATTCTGATGACATTCATGTAGGAGAATGGGTACTTGCAGTGGGAAATCCTTTCAATCTAACCTCAACCGTAACCGCGGGAATCGTTTCAGCAAAAGGCAGAGATATCAACATACTCTCTAATGATCCATACACAGGAATGTCTTCTATAGAGTCGTTCATTCAGACTGATGCAGCAGTAAATCCCGGAAACAGCGGCGGTGCTTTAGTTAACACCAAAGGGGAGTTGATTGGGATCAATGCTGCTATTAAATCAAATACAGGTTCTTTTGCAGGCTATTCATTCGCCATTCCATCCAATATTGCGAAAAAGGTAGTCTCAGATATCATTGAATATGGAAATGTTCAAAGGGCATTTATTGGAATCAATATTAGAAACATCGATGAAGAATTGGCAAAGCAAAAAGAGATCAACGATCTAAATGGAGTTTATGTAACCGGTCTGGCACCCAATGGAAGTGCTAAGGAAGCGGGCATTGAAGAAGGAGATATAGTTAAGAAGATTGAAGGCTTAGAAGTAAAGAATGTAAATGAACTTCAAGCAAAAGTTGGGGAATACAGACCGGGAGATAAGATCACTGTCCTAGTCGATAGAGATGGAGAGATCTTAGAGAAAGAGATCGTATTAAAGAATCTTGAAGGAAAGACAAGCATAGTAATAGACAAAGATCTAGAACTGATCAAAAGCCTAGGAGCAAAACTTTCTGATCTATCTGAAGAAGATCTGGAAAATCTCGGTCTTGAAGGAGGAGTTAAGGTTGATGAACTATTTCCCGGCAAGCTAAAAGCAACAGGAATGCAGAGTGGATTTGTAATTACAAAAGTTGATAATGAGCATGTGAAGAATAAAGAAGAATTCATTGCTATTCTAAAAGCTAAAAAAGGCGGGATTCTTCTTCAGGGTTATTATAATAAGGGCAAAGAGATCTATTATGGCTTTGGTTTGTAGCCCTTATCCTAATTTTAAAGAGAAAGCCATTTGGAGTTCATTCAAATGGCTTTTTTTTGGCCCTTCTTTGAATTGCTAATACTATTAAAATTGACGAAATTTGCAGACTTAAAATTTAAGCCCTCATTTATTTACACATCAACAATGGAAAGCACGAATAATCAAGGAATAGTTGCTGAAGAATTTGAATCTGAACTAAACAACTGGGTAGATCACGAAAAGAAAGCAGTAGACCTCATCAATACAATGGGAAAGCTATTGTATGGCAATTCTGTAGAACTGGTACTTTTTAGAAATCAATTGGCAGACCAAAGGGTTTCTGAGATCCTTAAATTGCATAGAAATGCACAGAATTACACAAACCGTCCGGTTAGCATCTATGATACAGCAGATCTGGCAAAAGAGCTGTTAGAACTAGACCTTGCCCCTTCAAAAATTGATATTGGAAAATTAGCCAATGAGTGGCTGAAAGAAGAAGAGAACTTCTCTAACAAAAGAGAATTCTTAATTAGCAAACTGGAAAGATTTATAGGTGTAGATAAGCGTCCTTTGGAGCCAAAAGACGTTATTCTATATGGATTCGGAAGGATTGGAAGGATAGCTGCCAGAGAACTGGTTAAGCAAGCGGGAAAAGGTCAGCAATTAAGACTAAGGGCTATTGTTACAAGAAACGATGATGAGAAGGCATTGGAGAAAAGAGCTGCCTTATTGAGAAATGACTCTGTTCACGGCGCCTTTAATGGAACTGTTGAGATCGACGCTAAAGAAAGGAAGATGAACATCAACGGTCAGGTGGTACATATGATCAACGCCAACAACCCTGATGAGATCGACTATACCAAATATGGGATCAAGGATGCTTTGATCATTGACAACACCGGAGTGTTCAAAGACAGAGCTGCTCTAGGAAGACATTTGAAGTCTAAAGGAGTTAGCAAAGTGATCCTAACTGCTCCGGGAAAAGAGATCCCTAACATTGTTTATGGTGTGAATCACAAAGAAGGCTTAGACATTGAAACAGAGAATATCTTCTCTGCAGCTTCATGCACCACCAACGCAATTGTTCCAGTATTAAAGGTAATTGAGGATAGCTTGGGAATCGAGAAAGGACATATTGAAACTGTTCATGCTTATACCAATGATCAGAATCTTCTAGACAATATGCACAAGAGCAGCAGAAGAGGAAGATCAGCAGCTATCAATATGGTTATTACTGAAACCGGTGCCGGTAGAGCGGTTACCAAAGTAATTCCAAGTTTAGAGAATAAACTAACGGCAAATGCAGTAAGAGTTCCAACTCCAAATGGCTCTCTTGCTATTATGAACTTGACGGTAAATAAAGAAACCAGTGTTGAGGATGTAAATGCTATCTTAAGATCAGCGGCCTTGGAAGGAAACCTGGTAAACCAAATCTTCTTTTCTACTGATCCTGAAACCGTATCATCAGATATCATTGGTAATACTTGTTGTTCAGTTTATGACTCTCCTGCAACATTAGTATCTCCAGATAAGAAAAGCATTGTGTTGTATGTATGGTATGATAATGAGTTTGGATATACCAAGCAGGTGATCAGACTGGCAAAGTATGTTGCCAAAGTGAGAAGGTTGATCTATTATTAATAGTCAATTAAAACTTTATTAAAGGCCTCCTCGAATTTTCTGGGAGGCCTTTCTTATTTTCTGCCGAAAAGAAAGTAAAAGATACTTCCCAAATAGGGAATGATAAAAATGATGATCACCCAGAAGATCTTCTTTTCAGGGCTAAATTTCCTTTTAACGATCAAATCGATTATAGCCAACACGGGCAGCAATATTGCTATGGCAATCAAGATCAAGGTGAAAATTCCAAGTTCCATCATATACTGTAGAGTTTGAATTGATGATACTAAAGATAATCCAAGGATTTGAAAATGCAAATCTCTATCTTACATACTAGCCCGCAGTCACAAGTCTTCTATCCCAGACCTAATTACTTCCCTCAAACTCTCTAATGGTCTTTCCAATAATGGAGACACAATCCATTAATTGCTCTTCAGTCATGATCAAAGGTGGAGCAAATCGGATGATATTGCCGTGGGTTGGCTTGGCCAACAGTCCATTTTCCTTCAGAGCCACACAAATATCCCAAGCGGTGGAGCTGTCTTCTGAATCGTTGATCACAATTGCATTTAACAAGCCCTTTCCTCTTACCAATTTCACTAAGTCCGAAGAATCAACGATCTTCTGCATTTCCGATCTGAAGAGTTCCCCCATTCTCTGAGCATTGTTAGCGAGATCTTCATCTTCAACAACACCCAATGCCGCCATGGCTACTTTTGCCGCAATTGGATTTCCTCCGAACGTAGACCCGTGCTGTCCGGGTTGGATCACATTCATCACCTCATCATTGGCCAAGATCGCACTTACCGGATAGGCACCTCCTGAGATGGCTTTTCCCAAGACGATAATGTCGGGCTTAAAGCCTGCCTTGCTTTGGCATTTTGCTCCTTCGCATGAACATCCCTTGCAAACGGCTAAGAGCTTTCCGGTTCTGGCAATTCCGGTCTGTACTTCATCGGCGATAAAAAGCACTCCACTCTCCTGACACATTTTTGCCGCATTGGCTATATAATCTTCATCCGGAACAAAAACTCCGGCCTCTCCCTGAATGGGCTCTACCAACATTCCGGCTACATTGTCTTGCTTCAAAGCCTCCTCTAAAGCATCTAGGTCGTTGTATGGAATACGAATAAATCCTGGGGTGTATGGACCAAAATTATCCCTTGCATTGTCATCATTTGAGAATGAGATAATGGTAGTTGTTCTTCCGTGGAAATTCCCATCGCAAACAATGATCTTGGCAGCACTCTCAGGAATCCCCTTCTTCTCATAAGCCCACTTCCTGCAAACTTTGATTGCGGTTTCCACCGCTTCTGCTCCTGAATTCATCGGAAGCACTTTGTCGTAATCGAAGTATTCAGTCACATACTTTTCAAACTCTCCTAAAACACTATTGTAAAATGCTCTGGAGGTTAAAGTAAGCTTCTTGGCTTGCTCGATCATGGCATTGATGATCCTTGGGTGACAATGTCCTTGGTTCAAAGCAGAATAGGCACTGAGGAAATCGTAGTACTTCTTTCCTTCAACATCCCATACATAAACTCCTTCACCTCTGTCCAATACAACCGGTAATGGATGATAGTTATGCGCTCCATACTTATCTTCTAAAGCAATTGCTTCTTCTGAGGTCAATTTTGTATCTATCATCGTATTATTGTATTAGTGCTTTGCAAAGGTATTAATTTAGGCACTTATGACGAAGACAATGAAGGCTACGGACCTGCTTGAAAATAAGAGCAGTAGATTAAAGTGGCTCATCCTCATTTTTGGCTTTCTGATCTATGCCAATACACTCAACCATGAGTTTGCATTGGATGATTATTCAGTCATTTTAGAGCACGCTCATGTGCAAGCCGGGATTGATGGAATTTCGGAGTTGCTCACAACCAATTATCGAAATGGACAGCAAGGTTTCAACGACGGACTATATCGTCCCTTGAGTCTGGTAACCTTTGCCATTGAGAAAAGCTGGTTCAACAGCAAGCCCACCATCTCTCACTTGATCAATGTATTGCTCTATGGATTCGGGGGGTTCTTTCTCTTTCTTTCTCTTCAAAGAATACTCAAACAGGAGATCCTCTTGATTCCCTTTGCCATATGCATGCTGTTCCTTGCACATCCCTTGCACACAGAGATCGTGGCCAATATCAAAGGTAGGGATGAGTTGCTGGCCTTCTTTGGATTTGCACTCACCCTCTATTCCTTTTTGAGGATAAAAGAACATAAGGGCTTTTTAATTCTAGGTATACTGTCTTTCATTCTAGCACTCTTGTCCAAAGAGAATGCAGTGATCTTTGCCTTCTTCTTACCCGGAATCATGCTATTAGACCGAGAGAAGAACCTAAAGGATGTTCAATTGCATTTATTGATCCTGCTCCCAATGGTGATCCTCTTCGTACTTTGGAGAAACCACATTATTGGAAGCATGGAGAATGCTGTTGACCCGGGCAACTTTGGCCTCCTGAATAATCCTATAGCAGCAACGGAGGATGCATCTCTTCGATGGGGATCTACATTCGCATTGCAATGGACCTTTCTCTCCAAACTTTTCTATCCTGTTCATTTGATCCATGATTATTCTTACAATCAGATCCCTTTAGTAAGACTACTCTCCCTAACTTCCCTCTTTGGTATCCTAGCTTATCTTGCCTTGATCATAGCAAGTTTTCTTGGGATCCTTAAAAAGAACAAATGGGGAATCATCTCTATTCTTTACCTGCTTTCTATTGGTGTGGCTTCTCAAATTCTTCTTCCCATTGGAATACAGTTTGCCGAGCGAATGCTTTTTATGGCAGTACTCCCCTTCACTATCGCCTTGATCTTTTTGCTGAAGCATATATTTCAGGCTAAAAAGGACTACCTCTCCTTAAAGCAACAAAAGAACCTCTTGGCTATCTTCTTAGGATGCTTGATCATTTATGGTGGGAAGACCTTCAATAGAAATGCCGATTGGAAGAACAATTTCAGTTTATACAGCGCCGATATCGATCATGCCTCCAATTCTGCAAGGGCCAATTACAACTATGGAAGCACCCTAACTGATCGCGCAGACCAGATCAACAACGCCAATGAAAAAAGCATGCTGCTGAGGAACTCTATCAATTATCTCAGCAAAGCGGTAGCAATTTAGCCTGATTATCTGGATGCTTGGAACAATTTAGGCATCACCTATAAAAAGCAGGGAAATTTTGCAGCTGCAGTAAATGTCTACAAACAAAACATCCAAAGAGATCCCAACTACAGCAAAAACTATTATAATCTGGCTACGGCTTATTATCAAATGAAGGACTTCAGGAATGCTATTGAAAGTATGGCGGAATATACCTCTAGAATTCCCAACTCTCCTGATGCCTATATGCTCATGGCTCAAGCCGCAGGAAATATTCAAAGTTTTGGCGAGGCTATCAGTTTTTTAAATGCCTACTTGCAATACCGACCTAATGATCCTAACGGCTTCAATATGTTGGGAATGGCCTATGGTTCACTGAACCAGTTTGCAAAGGCCAATGCCTCCTTTGAAAAAGCCCTGGCTATTGAACCAAACAAGGCCGATATCCTTTTTAACAAAGCCATCAATTACAACCGACAAGGGGATATTGGCAATGAATTCAAAAGCCTGAGACGCCTTTTGGAAATTCAACCCAATCACCAGAATGCATTGAAGCAAATGATCTTGATCCTAGAGTCTCAGGGAAGAATGGAAGAAGCAGCAAATTATAGGAATAGACTCCAATAGGCGAGGGATTAGAGCTACTTTTGCAGTATGGGAAGAAGGAGAAGAAAAAATATTGTCTACGAAGAAGTTGAGATCCTAGAAACGGCAGCAGAAGGGAAATCCTTGGCTCGAATTGAGGACAAAGTTCTATTTGTTCCGCAAACTGTTCCGGGCGACATTGTAGATGTTCAGATATCAAGAAAAAGGAAGAGATATCTAGAAGGAAGGGTTCTGAAATTCCATAAATACTCAGATCAAAGAGTAGATGCTTTTTGCCAGCATTTTGGAACTTGCGGTGGATGTAAATGGCAATTCCTTCCCTATGAGGGACAGCTAGCTAACAAGCAAAAATGGGTAAAGGATTCTCTGGAAAGGATCGGTAAGATCCAGGGCTTAGAATACAGAGATATCAAAGGATCTGAAAAGCAAACCTTCTACAGAAACAAGCTGGAATTCACTTTTTCCAACAAGGCTTGGATGACCCAAGAGCAGATTGACAGTGGTGAACCCATTGACAGAACCAACGCATTGGGCTTCCACATTCCGGGTAGGTTCGATAAGATATTAGACATTGACAAATGTTGGCTGCAAGGTGATCCTTCGAATGAGGTTAGGCTATGGGTAAAGACTTATGCCGAAAAGAACGAGCTCAGCTTTTTCGACCTGAGGGAGCAAGAAGGCTTTCTAAGAAATTTGATCATTAGAACCAGCAGCAATAGTGAAGTAATGGTGATCTTCTCTTTTGCTCATGAAGACCTTGATACAAGGGAAAAGCTTTTGAATGAGTTCAAAGCTGCTTTTCCAAACATTACTTCCATCATGTATGTGACCAATGAAAAGAGAAACGATACCATTCAAGATCAGGAGATCATCTGCTTCTCAGGTCGCGACCACATCTTCGAAGAAATGAAAAGTTTCAAAGGCGATGGGAAGGTTCAATTCAAGATCGGTCCTAAATCCTTTTATCAAACCAATTCTGAGCAAGCGGAAGAACTGTATCGATTGGCTGTTGAGCTAGCCGACATTCAAGAGAATGACCTGGTCTATGATCTCTATACAGGAACAGGAACCATTGCCAACTATGTAGCCGGAATGGCCAAGAAAGTGGTCGGGATCGAATATGTGGAGGATGCCATCATTGATGCCAGATTCAATTCGGAATTGAACAACATTCACAATACGGTATTCTACGCCGGCGATATGAAAGATGTCTTCAGCAAGGAGCTGATCGAAAAGGAAGGGAAAGCCGATGTGATCATTACTGATCCGCCAAGGGCGGGAATGCACACTGATGTGGTGCAACAGATTCTGGAAAGTGAGGCGGAAAAAGTGGTCTACATCAGTTGCAATCCGGCTACTCAGGCCAGAGATTTGGAGCTGATGAAAGAGAAGTACGAGGCGATCATAGCACAACCGGTAGATATGTTTCCTCACACTCATCATGTGGAGAATATTGTCCTCCTAAAAAAGAAATAGATGCAACCTGATTGGGAAAACAGATACCAAGAAAAAAGCACCGGCTGGGATATAGGACACATTAGCACTCCTTTGAAGGAGTATTTTGATCAGCTGAAAAACAAGGATCAAAAGATCCTGATCCCAGGCTGCGGCAATGCTTATGAAGCAGAACACCTTTGGAGGTCGGGCTTTCATCATGTACACCTTTTGGACATTGCTCCTTCTCCCCTTCAGAATTTCAAAAGCAAGCTCAACGACTTTCCTTCACAACAGCTGATCCAAGAAGATTTTTTTCATCACCAAGGTGAATATGATCTGATCATAGAGCAAACCTTCTTTTGTGCCATAGAACCGGAGCAAAGGAGAGCATATGCACTTAAAGCTCATGAACTGTTGAAAAAGGGTGGCAAGCTGGTAGGTTTACTTTGGTCGGTGGAATTGAATGAGGATCATCCCCCTTATGGAGGATCAAAAGAGGAGTATCTGGATTACTTTCAAGATAAGTTCGACATCCACACCATGGAGAGGGCGCACAACTCTATCGCTCCAAGGGCAGAAAGAGAATTATTCATCATCCTCAAGAAAAAGTGATGGAAATAAGGCTCATTCCTTATTTTTGATCAAATTAGCAAAATGTCGAAAGAGCAAAGCCTCATATTGGATCACAACAAGATCGAGCAAAAGATCAACCGCATGGCCTATCAGATCTACGAAGATCATTACGACCAGAAGGAGATTATTTTAGCAGGGATCCAGGAGAATGGCTATTTATTGGCTCAAATGTTTCGCGACAAATTAAAGGAGATCGCTCCTTTTGAAGTAAAGCTAGAAGGATTGAAGATCGACAAGAAAAATCCATTGCAAAGTGAGCTGGAGATCAACCTCAGTGAAAAGGAATTGAAGAACAAATGCATTGTGCTGGTTGACGATGTGCTCAATTCCGGAAAGACCATGATCTATGGGTTACAGGTGTTTCTTAAATCCCCGGTTAAGAAATTATCCATAGCGGTTCTGATCAATCGTTCTCATAATCGTTTTCCGGTGAAGGCTGATTATATTGGCATGTCGCTATCCACCACCTTGAAGGAACATATTGAAGTGGACTTTTCCAAAAAAGGAAAATTCGCAGCCTACCTCAGTTAAGCTTTAATTGCTGGATGACCTTGGCCGGAGTTGGGTTATTGTCTTCCAATATGTGGTCGGCTTGTAAATAATAGTCTTCCCTTTCTCCCAATGTTTTCTTGACAAATTCCGACAATTGTTCTCCGCTAAGATCCTTGAGCAATGGTCGCTTGCCGATGTTTTGTTTTAGTCGGCCAATTAGAATGCCTGGTTCTACCTTCAAATAGACTGAACTGCCTGACTTCTTGATATGATCTATATTATTTGAGAAACAGGGAGTACCGCCGCCAAGAGCCAAGATCAAACCTGCATTCTTCTTGATCTCTTTGAGCGCCTTTGATTCAAGTGAGCGAAATACTTCCTCTCCCTCCTCTTCAAAGATCTGAGAGATGCTCTTCCCTCTATCTGCCTCAATTTTTTGATCCAGATCTATGAACTCTCTGTTGAGCTTTTTGGCCATTTGTCGACCGATCTTCGATTTCCCCGAAGACATGAATCCCATTAAGAAGATGTTCTCTTGACTCATTGGATAGGACTGTCTGGCTCTTTTTTCATCTTGTTGTACACCATCTTCTGAATGGTTTTCGGAAAGAACTTGGAAAGAAATACAGCTGCCTTTCCTTCTGTGGTCAGCACTATGGTTTGCTTCCTTTTCACACAAGCATTATAGATCTCTTTAGCCACTTCTTCAGCTGTCATCATCTTCTCTTCTTTCCTTGGGGATTCTGATTGAGAAGTACCTTCAGCATTTAATGCCGACTTTCGAATATTGGATTCTGTGAAACCCGGACAAGCGATCAGTACATGTAGGTCTTTACCCAAATTCTCTGTTCGAAGTGCTTCTAAGAATCCATGCATGGCAAACTTTGAAGCTGAATAGCCCGTTCTAGCGGGCAAGCCAACATATCCTGCAATGGAAGAAACGCCTACCACTGAACCTTTGCTCTTGAGCAAATGAGGAAGAGCATATTTGGTACAATAGACCATTCCCCAGAAGTTAACATCCATCAATTGCTTCAAAACGGAAAGGTCAAGATCCTCCAAAGTTGCTCTCATGCTGATACCGGCATTGTTGATGAGAATGTCTATTTGTCCGTAATGGTGCACCGACTTAGCGATCAACTCCTTGCAATCCTCTTCTTTAGATACATCAACCTTCACAACCAATACTTCAGACCCTAGCTTCTTGATCTCCTCAGCTGTGTCTTCCAACTTCTCTTGAGAGCGAGCGGCGATCACCAGCTTAGAGCCAGCTTTGGCAAATTGGAGGGCAGTAGCCTTGCCGATCCCCGAAGACGCCCCTGTTACGATTACCACTTTATCTCTCATCTATGCTTAGCTTTGTTGAACTTTTCCAAAAATAAGTGAAGCATGTCAATCCGTGAAGTTCAGGACGCAAAAAGCGACAAGCAATTTCATAAGCTACCCTTTGAGATCTACAAAAACGACCCTCATTGGATCCCCCATTTGATCCAAGATGTAAAGAAAGTCTTCGATCCCAAGCAGAACAAATTCTTCAGGCATGGAAAATTGATCCGATGGATACTGGAGAAAGACGGTAAGGTGATCGGAAGGATCGCTGCCTTCATTGATGAGAAAACCAATAAGAAGACAGGCAAACCTATTGGTGGGATCGGCTTTTTTGAATGCATTGATGATCAGGAAGCGGCTTTCAAACTCTTTGATACTGCCAGAGAGTGGTTGGAGAAAGAAGGAATGGAAGGCATGGACGGCCCCATCAACTTTGGGGAGAAGGATAAATTCTGGGGATTGATCATTGAGAACTTTGATTATCCGCCTTATTACAATCAGAATTACAATCCGGAGTACTATGTAAAGTTCTTTGAAGAGTATGGGTTCAAGGTTTATTACAATCAGCTGATTTACTATAGAAAGACCGAGAGTGGCTTGCATCAAGTTCATTTGGAGAAATCTGAGCGAATTCGAAAAGATCCCAAATACACTTTCAGCACCATTAGCAAGAAGAATCTGGAGAAGTATGCAGAGGATTTCAGAACCATATACAATAGAGCTTGGGTGAAGCACCAAGGATTTGCCGGCATGGAGAAAAGGCAGGCCATGACCATCATGAAGGCCATCAAGCCCATTTTAGACGAAGACCTGATCTACTTTGCTTATTATGATGGAAGACCTGTTGGGTTCTTTATTGCCCTACCGGAGATCAATCAGATCTTCAAGCATATGAACGGAAATTTGAACTGGTGGGGAAAATTGAAATTCTTGTATTACAGATGGAAGGGAGTTAAAACCTTTTTCGGCTTGGCCTTTGGCATTGATCCCGACTTTCAAGGGAAGGGATTAGAAGGAGCCATTTTTGAAGAATGCAAGAACATGGTGATGGGTAAATATGAGGATGTAGTAATCACCTGGATCGGTGATTTCAACCCCAAAATGATCCGAGTCATTGAAAATTTGGGTGCAGAGCTCTTAAGAACCATGGCTACCTACCGCTTTTTGTTCGATCCAAATGCGGAATTCGAA
>JAUIGQ010000143.1 GCA_030429925.1 Bacteroidia bacterium
CTTTAGGTAGTATAGAGTTGCTCATCTTGTGTAAGGTTTTGGTTTACGCAATGATAGGGAATTTTAAGTTTTTCTTCAAAAACTTAAAATTCCAATCTACAACCTATAATCTTCAACCTTCAATTTTATTCACTTCTAGCATTGATCTTCTTTTTAAGAGTTCTCATGCTAGCTCCAAGGATTCTTAATATCTGATCGAGTTGATTATTATATTGGTCCAATTGTTTAGGACTGATATAATTGAGAGCAGATAAAAGTTTTAACCAATAAGATGCTTCTCTACTTTCTTTATAGGCAATTGAGATCTTTGAGAGGAAGTCTTTATCGCTACGTCCACCTATTGCCTCTTCTAAGTTTGCTCCAATAGAGGTTGACGAGCGGATCAATTGCTTGGTTAAAATATATTCTTGCTTTGTTGATTGGATTGATTGGCAAAGTTGAACTAAATCAATGGCAAGCTGAAAGCTTAAGTCTTTTGCCGGATTGTATTTTTCTACCATAATAATTGTTTTGATAACAATAAGTTACAACAATTATTAGTAGGTGCAAAAAAACAGTTTATCTAAAGCAGATTTGAAGATTGAAGGTTGTAAAATCAGGCTTTTTTCATCTTGACGGCTTTAAGCCCTCTGTCTCCTTTGGCGAGTTCAAAAGTGATTTTATCGCCTTCCATGATCTCGTCTTCCATATCGCTAATATGTACAAAGTAGCTTTCGTTGTCTTTATGACTTACAGCGAATCCAAAACCTTTGCTGCTGTTGAAGTTCTGAAGCACTCCTTTATGAACAGGATCTAATTCTTCTTCTGTCTTCTTAGGCACTCCAATTACGATATCTTCAGCTTTGATCTCTTCTTTCTTGGGATTGTCTTCAGGTGGAGTGTCGGTAATGTTACCATACTCGTCTACATAAGCGATCATATTGTCTAGATCTCCTCCTTCAGAGTTGGCTTTGCGCTCTTCTTTACGTTTTAGCTTTTCTTCTTTCTTTTTCTGCTTTTTCTTTTCTTTCTCTCTTTTGCTGAATGATTCTTGGGATCTTCCCATAAGTGATTCTAATTTTTAATTTTAAGATGAATGATGGTCTCTAATATAAGACTTATGATCCTCATCTCCTCATGATTGATAAATAAGATGATAGAAGGCTTTAACTTCTCGATAGAACTCTACTCAAATCCAATCTGCCTCAATTAATCTAACTGATATACAGTCAGAGACTTATGGATTGAATAGAGCGTGTTCTATCTTTTCCTTTTCCTCATCCCTCCTTCTTGTCCGGAAGGACGGTTTCCTTTCCTATGTCCTGATGATCTTCCACCTCTTCCATTTCCGGAATTCCTTGAAGATGGACCTTTTGATCTGCCTTTTACTGAGCGAGAATCATTCTTGGCTCTTTTGCTATCAACCATTCTTAGGTTGAGTTTCTTCCCATCCTCTAAATGAATGTTACCAAAGCTGGCTTCGAAATTCCTAGGATTACCCATCAGTTCGAAGGTTGCTTTATGGTCGCTTAAACGAATATCACCGACCTCTTTTCGATTGATACCGCTCATATCGACAATGAACTGCAAGAAATCCCTCTTGTTCAATCCATCTTGAAAGCCCACATTCATTTCATAGACCAGTTTTCCTTTGGAATTACGACCGGAGGAATCCGAGTCTCTTCTATCTTTTCCCTTACGCTCTCTTTCCTCTCCTATGGACTGGTTCAGGTTTGAACTACTGCTTTTACTTAAATGATTTAACTCCTTGTGGATCAACTTTGTAATTAGTTCTTCTTTGCTAATGGTATCAAAGTATCCTTTGATCTTCTGATACATTTGATAAGCCTCTCCACTTTCCTCTAGAGCAACCATTTGTGACGCCCAATTCTGCAAGCTGCCTATTTCAACAGCTTCTTGAGAGGGCACTTCCTTCTTTTCAAATTTGATCTTAAGCTTCTTCTCTAGATCAGTGATCTTTCTTCCTTCTCTATTATTGATAAAGGCAATGGAAACTCCTTTCTTACCTGCTCTTCCCGTTCTTCCACTCCTATGAGTGTATGCTTCTTCTAATTGATCCGGCAATTTGTGATGAAGAACATGGGTTAGATCGTTTACGTCCAACCCTCTGGCAGCAACATCAGTTGCACAAAGCAGTTGAACCTTCTTTGATTTGAAACGATTCATGGCAGCATCTCTCTGCGCTTGAGAAAGATCGCCGTGCAAGGCTTCAACATTAAAACCTTCTTTGTTCAATTGATCGGCAATTTTCTGAGTTTCCCATTTGGTGCGACAAAACAAGATGGCCTTCATTTCATTGTTCATCGACAAAAAGCGCTTGAGAGCCGGGATCTTATTGTCGTTGGTGGTAACCACATACTGGTGAGAAATATCTTTATTGGTCTCTTCCTGCCCCTTTACGCTCACCTCATGTGGGTTCTTCATATAAGATTTGATGATCTTTCTGATTCCCGAAGGCATGGTAGCAGAGAACAACCAAAGGCTATACTCTACATCAATAGTAGCCAGGATCTGATCTATATCTTCCTGAAAGCCCATATTGAGCATTTCATCAGCTTCATCCAAAACAACCTCTTTAACATCCGTTAAAGAGATGGCTTTTCTTCTAATTAGATCAAGGAGTCTGCCCGGAGTAGCTACAACAATATGTGTAGGTCTTTTAAGAGCTTTGATCTGATTGCTAATAGCAGCTCCTCCATAGACTACTTCTACTTTAAGGTCTTTCAAGTTCTGACTGAATTCCACCATTTGCTTGGCGGTTTGCTGGCCCAACTCTCTGGTTGGAGATAAGATAAGCGCTTGAACGCTGTTAGAGTTAGTGTTGATCTTTTCGATCAATGGTAAACCAAATGCAGCAGTTTTTCCTGTACCTGTTTGAGCCAGACCAATAAAGTCTTTCTTTCCTTCTTCCAATAAATAGGGTATGGCTTCAGTTTGAATGGGTGTAGGCGTTTCAAAGCCCATTTGCTCGAGCCTTTTCAACAATGCAGTTGAAAGTCCGAGATCCTTAAATTTTTTCAAATGATTGGGGGGGTGTTTTAATGTGGTGCAAAAGTAGGTTTTTTATTTAGTTCATTATTTTTTTGTTTTTACTAGCTAATTGAGGTGTAATACCCTATGCTTAATGCCACCTAACTATAGTTCATTTTTGTCTTGATACAAAAACGAACCAAAAAAATCAAGATCCATCAAAGCTTCCACGCTCTCTGTCCAAATGCAAGAAATTCTATTAAAGTAGATTCCGCTTTCAGCGGAACAACGACTAGCCTGCCTGCTTATGCACAGGCCCTTGCTTTGACAGGCACGGCGCCTTTAATGAATTACAAGGCATTTGTTCATTCACAGCTTTCGCCGCCTCGCTGATGGATTGGCTCACACGAAATCCTGCCTTAGGCAGGATACAATTGGCTTCACAGAATAATTCTTCTTGGAACGAAATGAAAGCTTAGTTAAGAGAAAAGCTCCAAGGTATCCTTGGAGATCATTTGGCCTAACTTAGCTTTCATGAGCGGAGAGAGAAATTTTCTGTGGGCCTCTGCTTTCTTTTGGTTCGTTTTCTTTTCAGATAAAAGAAAATGAACAAAGGTTAAATGAAATATTACTCATTAATTGTTATTATCGGGGTGCAAGAATCCCGTCTGCCTTCTTTTGTAAAAGAGGCTTTACGAAGGCATGTGGCAGCATAAATGACTCTATTTTTTTACTTCTTTTTTTTATCAAGAAAAAAAGAAGATAGAAATCAGATAAAAGAAAATGAACGAAAAAAACCTTCCATGTTAATTTACCGTAAACTCCCCCGTACTAACCAACCAAAAAAGCACATTCCAGCTCTGACCATGTCATCTGCGAATGTGCTTTTGATTTATACCATTTCTTCTTAGAACAAGAAAAGGGAAACCAATATCTCCCCTAGAGCCACAATGATGGCTAAAAAGTGGTAGATCCCGATCAAAGTAAAGGACTTGAGCAGTAAGGCCCATCTCTTTTCCTTATAGATCCGCCTGAAGGATGCAATGAAATATATGGTGAATAGAACAGCCAGAACTTGCAAGATCAAGAACATGTTCATTTCCTTAAAATCGAAGATGGAATCAAACAGGAAGGCAAATCCAAAGATGAAAAAGGCAAAGCTTTGCAGATATATGGTGTGAATCAAATGAGCCACATAGTATTTGTTCTTGCCATAGTAGAAAAGCATGACAAAGAAGGCGAACATAGGGATCAGGACAAACATGGCCAAGGACATATTTCCAATGATCTGCTTCTGCATGGCTCTAGGATCGCTCCTTGAAAGTTCAATTCCCTTCCTATAAATGGTTTCCATGATGATTCCGGGATCTTGTCCTTTTGTGAGGCTATCATACAACATCTCATTGGTATAGGATCTATCGTGTAAATAAGGATCGATCTCTTCAAAGTCAAAATCAACGATCGGTCCGTCGCTATTGGTTGTATAGGTTATTCCGGCTGTACTTTCATTGATGATGCTATCAGCATTGAACGGAAGTTGATTCTTTACACTATCGCTCAGCAGTGCAAGCACTTTCTTTTGGTTTCTGCCGGGAAGACTTAAAATACCTTCAGCAAAAGTTGAATTGCTGTCGGAATTCAACTCTTGGATAAAGCTCTTTCTCATGCGTTTGTTCAAGCTCTCTCTTTCAGCAATTGGTAAATCAGGAAAATCCTTTAGCTCACTATTCTCAATAATTACAGGACTGATAGCTTCTTCATTTCCCTGATTAATATTTCCGCTAAAACAGAAAAAGAAGAATATGGAACTAAAGATATAGAGTCGAAAGGGGTTGGCGTAATTTCTTCTTACTCCGCTGATAAATTGAGAACTGAGGTAACCTGGTTTGAAAAAGAAAGGGAATAAAGTTCTTCCTAATCGGGAATCCAGGGAGAGATAATTCTCAAAAAACTCTGAGAAAACAGATCTCATGCTGAGATCATTACGGTCTACCTTTTGTCCGCATCTCGGACAATATTGATCGTCTGTTTGCAGCTTGCTACTGCAGTTCAGACACTTCCCGTCAAATTCCTTTTTGATTTTCACCTCTGAAAAGTAGATAATTTCAAATCAGCAGACAACCAATTACAACTTTCAATTGTCTCTTAATTGACAGTCGCTGAGTAAGCTGCTGATTAAATTTGACCTTATGAAAGTTATACTATCCATTCTTCTATCCTTCAGCTGTCTCATTTCTTTCGCTCAACCTTTATCAGGCAGCTTCACCGATTGTAATAATAACAGCAGAGATATCCATACTACTCTAGGCACAGGTAAAGCATTGATCATTGCTCACAAGGGCGTGGATTGTAGTATCTGTCAATCTCAGGCTTCCTCTTTAGAAACTTGGGCCAGTCAGAACAGTGTAAAAGTGGAAGTCTGGTGTGCTTTGACCTGGAAATATAATTCCAACACCTTCTCCCCTGCATGCACTGCAACTGCCAATTGGGTGAGCACCTACTCATGGAACAATATTTTTACTTTCCCTGATAATGCAAGGCAATTCGTTAGTGCGGGAACTCCACGATACTATGTTTACAGTCCTAGAGACTCCACCATCAAATACTCAGGTTCCAATAGATCTACTGCCTACTCCACTGCCCTAGCAGAGTCTTATGTTGGGTTAGATCCTATGAATTATAAGAACGAAGTGAATGTTCGGGTCTTTGATTCTCGCTTGTATGCAGACAATCTATCTTTAGAAACCTATACCCTACAATTGATCGATCTGAGTGGAAGGATTATTTTAGAAGAGCAACTTAAGTCAGGATTCAACAGTATAGATCTAAGTGAATTCGATAAGGAGATCTACCTTGTCCACCTTAGGTCTGAATCAAAAGCATTTACTGAGAAGATCTTCTTGAATTGATAGTTTCCCGCAGATCACACAGATCTTCGCAGATAAGAACTATTACAAAGGGTTAAATAGAGTAAAATCCTAAAATACAACAATCCTACAATAGGCTCTGTTTATCTGTAATTTCAAGCGTTTTGGATTTCTGCCAGTCTGCTCTCTGTGGATCTGATCGTCTGAAAATATCCAGTTTCCAGACTCTAGATTCTTCAATTTAGATTTCTTTCTTGACAAAATCCTGTCGGATGGCTGTGTTGAGCCTTCTCTTGTAATCTTCTTCCAACCAAACCAAGTAATTCTTAGTGGTTTTTATGGTGCAGTATGAATAATGCTTGATCCTATCTTGGATGTCGTCTTCAAGAAGCTCTGCTAGATCCAAGGCATCCCACATATCATCGGCATTTTCAATACACATCTTTGCATGCTGTTGAATAGAAGCGGCGATAACCTTTTTAGAGTGCTC
>JAUIGQ010000144.1 GCA_030429925.1 Bacteroidia bacterium
CACTCCATATTCCTCTAAGAGTGAGAGAGTTTGTTCAATTAGATCTTTTTGATCTTTCTTTAACTTAAATTGCAAGGACATAGATTCTTTTATGGATTTTCTTGCCTAAAAAGGGATAATAAAATTACTCAATTTATCAGCGAAGCTGATAGTTAAGATTTCATAATTAATCCCTGTCCTGTAGGGAGGCTCAAGATCTCATAGCCCAATTTTGAAGCAAGCTTATCATGCTCTTGTTTCTGATGGAAATGTTTTTCCCAACCATAGTCATCTAGAAGGATAAACGCCCCTTTTGATAATCTAGGCCATAAGTATTCAATAGCCTCTATTTCTGGCTTGGCTACATTCATATCAATAGAGAGGAAGGAGATCTTTTCTGCATCTATCTCACTAAGGGTTTGAGGAACCATTCCGCGAATGATCTTTACCGGATAGTTGGCGAAGGTATTCTTAACTTCCTCCAGATAATCTTGTTCATAGGATCCCTTTTTAATTCCCAACTCTCTTTCGCTCTCGCTGATCTGCTCGTCCACTAGATCGCCATAGGTATCCAGCAGGTAAAAGGTTTTACCGGACTCTTTAAAAGGGGTGTAATTCATAATGGTCATTGGCATACCCCCCTTGTTAACACCGCATTCTACAAACTCTCCTTCTAGTTTGATCGCTTGAGAGGCAAGCCAGCATGCAATATAGGTTCTCCATGCAGGATCTCCCTTCCAGGAGTTTGTTGCTTTACCCTTGGCATAGGCTTCCTTGAACTTTGGCTCTTTTAGGAAATCAGCATTGTGAAGGGAATAGAGCCCATCTTGCTGATAAGTGAATTTACCATTGACAATGAGCAAGGGTTGATCGCTATCGTTGATCTTGTTGAAGATGGGCAACAATAGCTTGCGTAAAGTTTTAGAAAAGATCGTTTTCTTCAATTCCTTTGAGATAGCAGTTAAATGACAAAAGTCCTAATACTAGCGGAACTTTCTATCATTACAATAGAAATTGATCTAACTTCTTTTCTGTTCAGCAACCAGATCGAGGGTTCTTTTTACTTCCTTTTTGAACCGGAAATTGATCTGAAACTGATTGTAGATCAAGAAGGGAATACAACCGATCTTCCAACCCAATCGATAGAGAGTTCCACCACTATGAAATAACTTCAGGTATAATTTGAGGTTCTTTTTAATAAGATCGATGGGTATATTGCTAGGAGCGCCCTTAAGCTCAATTTGAGTTGAGTAATTGCTGAGTATTCTCAAAGCTTCATCGTCTGCTAGAAGGTCTGTCAATCTTTTCTCCCTCTGCAAATATGCCGGGTACTCTGCTGAGCTCATATCTGTTATCAATCGCTCTTCACTTCTTATGTGAAAGAGTTCTTTGCTTAAATAGAATTTTCCGCTAGTAGAGCAAACAAAACCAATGATCCAGTCGAAATACTTGATGGACTGTATCTTCTTTTGCTTGCGAACGAGATCGTAAGCAGCTCTTAGGTTTTCTCTTCTAAAGATGGCATGGTTGGGCGATACAAAGGATCTTTGCATCAACTCCATCCTTTTTTCTATGGTATCCTGACTGATTCCTAATTTGTGAAAATTGCCAATACCTCTGCAACAATAGATGTAGTTGGTTTGAACGGCTTTTTCATTGAATTTCATGAAACTACCCTGGTAGGAAATGTAATCCTTATTCTTCTCCAAAAAGCTCACTCCATTCAGCAAATTATCTGGGATCACAAAGTCGTCATCATTGATCTGAATTACATATGGAGTGTTTATGGAATCGATTACAGAGAAGAGTATTTGATAAAAGGTGCCTTCCTGAAAGTGTTCATAGCTGACATTTGGATGTGCAGAAAGATCAATAGGAATAGACTCTTTACTGGAATCAACAATGATCACTTTGATACCTGAATCCTTCCAGAACTTCAGCTGTCGATCTATATTGAACTGTCTATTGAAAACAGTAATGATCACCGTGATGAGATCTTTCACTTCCATATTCACTTAAAGAGTTTTTTAGTGTAAGTATCAATTGCAGTATTAAAATCAGGAGAGATCTTTAGGAAATAGATGCACAATCCATAAGAGATCGTAAGAAATCCATTCGATAAAAAGAAATACCAATAATAGTCTAGGCTCTCAAAGAGGTAATGACATAGAATAAAGAGAATGATTCCAAGTCCTATAGAGATCATTAGCTTCTTGGTAACTAGGTTCAATTTATAATTCTTATAGACAATAATTCCTCTTATTGAGTGATAGACAAACATGGAAATAAGTGTGGCTGCTGCTGCTCCATTCATCCCATAGTAATGAATACCTGCATAATTGGTGGCAATGATAAGAACTACCAATATAGCATTGGTAACAAAGTCGAATCGATATAATTTAGAATTGCTGATGATATGTACCAGAGGTAATGCAATATTGGTCATTAGATTGGCAAAACCGATCAGAAGAACGACAGTAAATCCATCTTCATAACCTTCCGGAAGGAGGTCGAAGAAATAATCCAATGAATTCAGGATGATCATCAGTAAGAAAGTGGTTAAGATCGACAACATAGTAGAGCTCTTAACACTTAATTCTCTTACCTCTTTATAGTCTTCATGAGCCATGAGCTTGCTCATAAGAGGAGTGATAGGTGTTCCTATGATCCTTTGAGGCATGGTTACAACCGTTCCAACCATGAAGGCAACAGAATAAATAGCTGTTGCCTGATAGCTGAGCATGGTAGCGATCATGATCTTGTCCAATGAACTGACCAATATTCCACTTGAGTTCGAAAGGGTGGCAAAGAGTGAATAGTTCATCATCTCTTTAAGTTCCTTCTTTAGTAATAATGGTTTGAAGCTCAAGGATAGCTTGCCAAACTGAAAGAAGAGGATAAGTAGGATCACCAGATAGGCGATAGCCACAGCCGTCATATAGCCTTGGAAGCCTATGATCTCAAAATAGAATAAGATCAAATAGCTGAGTATTAATAGTCGCAATAAGACCTCTCTAAGGAATACGCCACTCAATGGTTTATGAAGGGAGGAAGCATAACTGAACACATTTTTAAAAGCCATGAAGGCCAAACTGATCATTGTTATGTATCCAAAATTTGAAAGAAATTTGGAGCTAAAGTCTGAAGTAGAGAAATAGGGGATCACAAAAAGAGCGATCAAGCAGAGAAAAAGTGTTGCAATGGAGAGCAAGCTAATCGAGTTCATCAACTCTTTAGACCTCCCTTTTTTCGAGTAGATAGGATAGAACCTGATCAGTGCACTAGGTATCCCAAACTTTGCAATAGCTGCAATTAACACACTGGTTGAGATCACAAAGTTCAACTCTCCCAATTGATCCTTACTGAGAAGCAGTGGACCAAGAAACCCCATATTAAGATAACCTAGACCAACGCCAATGCTGAAATAGATAAGAGAGTACTTCGACTGAAATTTAACTATACCCAATTAGAAAGGAGGTTAATTCTGTAAGTGACCTATTGGTTGGTAAAGATAGCAAGGTATAGAAAACAGCAGTTGTTAAATTTAGGTAAGAGTTGTTCAGCTATTATTGCCACCCTTCTTTTGCAAGAGCTCTTGAAGCTCCTTGTTCTTTTTCTTGCTGCTAAAATAAAAGTAGATAAGTGCAATGCTTGATATAGAGGTAAGAATAAGGAGTATGAGTATATACTGGCTTTGTTCCTTTTCTTTCTTCAAGCGCTGGTTCCTCTCTTGTATGATCAGGTCTTTTTCCTTGGCTTCATATGCTAGGGATAGATCCATGAGCTTTCTTTCTAATTGTTCTTCCAATAGTTGGATCACATATTTAGACTCTAGCTCATTGCTTTTATAATAATTGATAGAATCACCTTTAGCCTCGTAGGCTTTCTTGATTCCCCAGTAGGTGTCGGCGTAGATCTGGAAGTCTTCATCACAGTTTTCCAAGATCTTCAAGACCATATTAAAATAATAAAGAGCCGAGTCGGCTTCATTTCGTCTTAAATAATAGCTCCCTAAATTCTTAACGGCATTAGCTAGATAAATGTCCTGATTGGCTATCCATAGGTCAATCGACATTTTATAATAGTTCAAAGCTTGGTTCAAATACCCTTTTCTTTCATAGATATTTCCCAATTCGTTCAAGGAGGTTGCTTGATAATTCTCAAATCCATACTGAGAAGAGATCTGCAAGGAAAGTTCTGAAAGAGCGATGGCCGTATCGGTGTAGCCTTGATCAATGTTCCTATGTTGAGGAGTTTCATTGTATACTGCAGCAGATCTATGAAAAAACCTTGCTAGGGTCCTGGGATCTTTATCCTGAGTGTCTTTTCTCATTTCTCGAATTAGAAACAAGGCCCTATCATACAGCCTATTTCTTCTATATTGTTCGATCAGTTGAGTGTTGGCCTTGAATAATAGATAATCAGAGTTGAGGTCCTTTGCAATTTGAATTGCATTTCGCACAGCGTCAAAGGCAGTATCATGCTCATCTATTAAAGAATTCACTACGGCATACTGAATATTCCATTCTGCCCAAATAGAATCTTTTTCAGGGGGAATCAACTCTTTTGTGTCTTGCAGATAACTTCTGGCCAGAATAAATCGCGACTCATCCATCAGGCTCTTCAAACTATCGGAATTATAAGCTTCATTCTGTGCACTTATGTTAATTCCTTGAAGTAGTATAAGACTTAGTAGAAGTGATCTCAATATATAACGTTCTAAATAGATGGTAGTTAGTAGCCTAAATATAGCAATGCTTTCTTTGGGATGCTAGATTTTAAATCTTATTTATACAGAAAAAATGAACTACAATTCACTCAAGATCCTTTTGCAAACCATACCATCAATCTTGTAGGCTCTTCTTTCAATGAACTTTAACCTTGCTTCTGAAGTGCTATCGAGCTTACCACTTAAAATATCTTCACAGATCTGTATCAGTTCGTTTCCATTCATTGCCGTATGAGCTACTGCATCTCTAGTATAACCTTGAAAATCCCTAGCCTCATAGTCCAATGTGATCAAATGTTTGTCGAAATAGATAGCCTCCAAACCTACAGTGCTATAGTAAGTGATCAATATTTTACATGAAGCTAAGAGGTAATATAACTCTGATTCATAAATACTGAGATTGGGGTATTCCACACTTGTGGCTAATTTCCTGTAATGCTCTATCTCACTCTCATTGGGATGTGGCTTTATAACAAACTTCTCATCTGGAAATTTCCTGCATAGATTTAAGAAATCCTCTAGTTGTTTTTCCTTCAGAGAGCTGTCGGCAGGAGGCATGGGTTGGGTTGCATAAACGATCTCACCTGCATGCTTGCCTTTCTGCAAAAGGCCGGGTATAGCATCAGTTCTCATATGTCCAACCACCTTTAAGCTGCTTGAAGGATAGCAGTTCTTTTCCAGCTCCGTTTTATTGTGCATCCCTCTAATAAAGGTCAAGTCTGGCCATGGATTGAATTCTCGATCCTCTGCCGTAAATCGATAGGCTATATTTCCCTTGCTGATGGCACCATGCTGAATGGCATATGTTTTTATTCCCTTCTCTTCTGCAATATTGAAGATGCTGTTATTCTGAAGGGAGTGTTCATCTATAGCGATCAATTTTTCAACCTTCAAAGAATTGAACATTCTTTCAGCCGCCACTTCTCTCCAGATAGCTAGCTTTATGGTTTTCTTCAATACTACCAGCCTTCTTAGAAGGATCTTTTGTTCTGCTGAGAGGGCTGCATCTTCAGTGATTTTATGGAACTTAAGGAAGAGCTTATCAATTTGTTCATTTCTTTTCTTCCTTTCAGAACCAAAAAAGGTTAGGAGCAAAAAAGGTTCAAAATAGATACTTCTCTTGCCATAGGCTTTATTGCTGAGGTAGTGCCTTAGTGAAAGTTTGTGATTGGCTTCTAGACTAGGTGGTCTGAGCTGGGTTAAATAGATGAAGTTTTTGTCATCTACTGTTTTGTCGATCAGATTCTGCAGATGAGGATCGCCTTTTTTTATCTTTCCATTCTTAGGGTCTATTAACTCTTGGACCAGATAAGGATTGGCAATGATCATCTTATTGGCCTTTGAGTATTTGATACGATTCCTAAGAATACCCCACATAGCTCTTAAAGTGAAGAGGACTAGGTATTTAGCAAGAAAATCGGTTGATACCTTTAGTTTTTTGGAAGGAGAATGATAGTGATCCTGGATACGGGAGTCTAA
>JAUIGQ010000145.1 GCA_030429925.1 Bacteroidia bacterium
CGGCTGTATCTAAGACATTCGGTTCTGAACTTCCTTCTTCCATCTATTTGATCCAAATTGAAGATGGAGAGGAATTCCATCAATTCAAATGGGTGAAAACCCACTGATAAGCTCAGTTTTTCGGACTTTTGGAGGGAATACCCACTTATGAAGTGTATTAACTCCATTGCTTTAGTCGTCTTAAGCATTATTCTTTCTCCTGTCTATTCGCAAAACGCAGACAGTACTGAACTTTTCAAGAAGAGAAAGAAGGTGCTATGGATCGGGACATCCACTCTGTATGCGGGAACATTGTACGGACTCAACCAGCTATGGTACAAGGATTATGATCGCACTTCCTTTCACCATTTCAATGATAACGACCAATGGCTTGGAGTTGACAAAGTGGGTCATGCTTACTCTGCATATGTAGCTGCAACAACGGGTATAAAGGCATTTGAATGGGCAGGCTATGATCAAAAGCATGCTGCTCTGATCGGTGGAAGTATCGGTTGGATCTTTCTTGGTACCGTAGAAGTATTTGATGGTTTTAGCAAGGAATGGGGATTTTCTTCAGGAGACCTTTTTGCCAATACGGTTGGTACTTCTATAGCAGTCGGGCAGTATTTGATCTGGGAAAAGCAGATCATGAGACTTAAATTTTCATATACGCCTTCAGATTACAGAGAACTCAGGCCTGAAATATTGGGTAAGAATGAGACAGAAGGGTTTCTAAAGGATTACAATGGGCAAACTTATTGGGCTTCTTTTAACCTGAATTCTATCGATAGAAGAGTAAAGCCTCAATGGCTTAATTTGGCCCTTGGTTATGGAGGAGATGCCATGGTATTTGCCAGTGATGATTTTACTTCCAAAGAAGGAGTCGTCTATGAACAAAGAAGACAATACTATCTGTCATTAGACATTGACTTTGAGAGGATCCCTTCTAAAAAACCTTGGGTAAGAACAGTCCTAAGTTGCCTGAACTACTTTAAGCTGCCTTTTCCTGCCTTGATGCTTGAAGAGGGAGGATCTCTCCAATTCAAGGCGATACACTTCTAGTGGGTTTTTTCCAGCATCCGGGCAAGTTTGAATATTCCTGCCACACTCAAGCTATCGGTGATCCTTCCATCAACTACCATTTCAAGCATTTCCTTCCAATGAACTTTCTTGATCTCCAATTCTTCATCTTCATCAGGATTTGCTTCTGTGTAAGTTAGTTCTTCAGCTAGATAGATGATGCCCAATTCATCAGTAACGGAATTGGAAGTGTGAACTCTTTGGATCTCTGTCCATTTTGAAGCAATGATCCCTGTTTCTTCTTCTAGCTCCCGTTTAGCAGAATCTAATGGTGGAATACCAAGTTTTCCACCTCCTTCCGGAATCTCCCAACTGTAAGTGTCAAGAGGGAAGCGATATTGTCCTACCAAATAACTATACCCATCTTGATCCAAAGGGATTATGCCTATTGCCAAATGCTTGAAATGAACGGTTCCATAGATCCCTTCTTTTCCGGCAGGGTTTAGGACTTGATGTTCATCTACTTTGATCCATGGGTTATCGTAGATATTTTTTTTACTCAGTTTCTTCCAAGGATTTTCATTCATAAGACTTCCGTTAATAATTTTGGACTTGCAATGGAATTCAAGATTGGTGATAAAGTTACTGTAATTGATGAGGAACTGAGTGGGGAGGTTTTGAAGATCGATAAGGAATGGGTAGAGTTTATATCTGATGAAGGTTTTGAATATCGCTATCCAAAGTCCTCACTTTATTCTATCAATGAGAAGAATGAATTGAACTTTTCTCCGGCCAGTTTCAAAGTTGAAAGCAAAGAGGCAGATAGAAAGGTGATCCGACAAGGATTAAGACCTATTAGATTGAATTCTGCAAAGCCCACCATAGATTTGCATATGGAGGAGTTAATGCCGAACAGGATGCCTCAGAAGAACGAAGTAGCCCTTCAGATCCAAATTGAATACGCGGAAAAAGTGGTAAATAGAGCCATAAACCTTAAGGTCAGGCAGCTGGTGTTCATTCATGGAATGGGTTCCGGAGTCTTAAGGGAAGAGTTGCGCTCCATGCTTACTACCAAATTTCCCAATGTTGAATATTTTGATGGCAATTATCAGAAGTACGGGCAAGGAGCCACAGAACTGATCATTCACGGATTGGGAAGATAATGAGATGCCTTTCGTAAATTTGCTGCGGTCGTTCTATCGCTCTGAATTAGTGTAAACTAACTTCAGAGAGGAAAGTCCGGGCAGCACAGAGCACCATACCTTGTGAAAACGAGGGCTCCGATCTAATCGGGGATAGACAGTGCCACAGAAAATAAACAGCCCACCTTGGCTTAGGCTTCGGTGGGTAATGGTGAAAAGGTGAGGTAAGAGCTCACCGCTCTTAGGGTAACCGAAGAGGCATGGTAAACCTTATGGGCTGAAAGGTCAAATAAACCGGAGCTAAAGTTGCTCGCTTTTCCGGAGGGTAGACTGCGCAGATAAATGATAGAATTCCGTCTTTGACGGAAACAGAACCCGGCTTACAGACTATTTTTAAAAAGAAAAGTCCTCTGAATTTCAGAGGACTTTTTCATTGTGGATCTTGTTAAACCTTCTGCCTTTACTGGATCACGATCTTTCTTGTAAAGCTATTCTCAGCATTACTGATCTTCATTAAATAGATCCCTTTCGCTTGAGCAGAAAGGTCGATCAATCTCTGATCTCTAGCGGCAAAGTTGATACGTTGGTCATATACCACTTTCCCTCTTGGATCGAATACCATTACAGAGTATGAATCAGCATTCTCTCCATTCCTTAGAATGAATTGACCTTCTGAAGGGTTAGGATAGATGCTGAATTGAATGTTATTAGCAGTCTGATCTTCAATGCCTGTTATGAAATCAATTGCCAAACTATCAACTCCAAAGCCTTCTCTTTGAACCGAACCATCGGAAGAAAATACAAATCTGAGCTTTACATTATTATTTCCAGCAGTTCCAATTAACGGATGCTGTGTTTCCAATATGTTTGTTCCAGGTAACACCACCGTCCAATGATACTTCCATCCATCCTTCATCATATCCTGTTTCTGTGATATAGGTATGCTTGAAGTAAAGTGTAGGATCGTTGGTTAGGGTGCTTAGATCAAAACAAGGAGACTCCAGGTAAGAGAGCTCACTATTGTTGTAGAAACCACTTAAGTTGGTTACCCATGCATTGTTTCCGTTTCCTGCAGATGATATGTCCACTCCAATAGGTGCACCCCATGCCCATGTGTTATTCGTTCCATAGGCAGTCCACCCTCCATTGGAGGTCTCGAAATCTTCAAAGTAAGTTGAAGTGAGACTAACCAGTGGAATGCTTTCAACGGCCTTTGATGCTGAATCATTGGTAATGTCTGAGTCACCGGCTAACATGGAATAAGCATCTACCAAATAGTTTCCGGTAGCTGATAGATTCACTGTGGTGCTAAAATTGAAACGAACTGTATCGCCTGGTAAGATGGAGGCAAAGCTAGTGTCGATCACTGTTGGACCAAAATTCAGACTGTATCCAACTGGAACCGTATCAAGTTGAGCAGTTCCATTGTTGGTGATCAGGATAGTAACCGAATCGTTACCCAATCCACAACCTGTATTCGGACTAAGAATCGCTGTAATTCCGGCATCCTTTGCACCAGGTTCAAAAACCTTAACATCATCAATGGCCATATCCGTTGAGAAACCTGTTTTTGGACCTGATCGGAACCTCACTTGGATCACATTTCCGGCAAAAGCTATAAGAGATATATCCTTTAATAAGTAGGGCGCTAGGTTAGCTGTATGAGTTTGTCCTACAATGCTATCAACAGTTGTCCAAGTGCTACCATTGCTGATATCAATATATAAAGTAGACATATTGGTTCCAAACTTATGGTACCAAAACTCCAAGCGTGGAGCAGTTGCTGAACTAAGATCAATACATGGAGAGGTTAAAGAAGCAGTGCTTCCCGTCAAACCATTACTACCCTCTACATAGATGAAATTTCCGTTGTTTCCGGTGTGGTCCACATCAGGACCTGTACCACCTGATCCCGTAGCTGTATTTCTAGCACCCCAGAAGAAGTCAGGACTAGAAGGAGGATCAGCCACCCAACCATTTCCTAAAATACTTCCTGTGTTGTCAAATCCTGTTCCTGAGGTAAAGCTCAGTCCGTCGAAAGTTTCGAGGTATGGGAGGATCTGTAGAGTATTTAGAGTGTTCTCAATAATGGTGCTAACCGTATCATTGATATAGTTTCCATCATTTAAAACAGTTGCTGAAGCGAAGATGCTATAAGTTCCACCAACTGAGAAGTTGCTTGTAGAATCAAAAGTAAACTCCATCGTATCACCAGGATTCAAAGGAGTGAAACTAGTGTCAAGTAGAATTGTTCCTGCATTAACAGCATAGTACAATGGAATGGTATCCAATACACCTGATCCTACATTAGTGATCAGTACCTTCACTGAATCAGCAGGCCCCAATCCACAGCCACTAATTGGAGCTGTAATAGCAATCAATTTTGCATCGACAGAAGGTGCATCTTGAACAATGATATTGTCAAATGCAAATCCTTCTTGGGTAACAGAACCATCTGTTGCGTGCAATATTCTCAATCGAACAGCTGATTGACCTCCCAATCCGGTTAGATCGTGCTCAGCAAGTACCCATCCCGTTCCATGAGGAGAGGAGTTGGTCCAAGAGTCTCCGGAACCGGTTGCAGTATTCATTGCGTTTGCATTCGCATTGTACCAATTGACCGGATCGAAAAGTAAACCCACCGTCTGCCAAGTAGCACCTCCATTGATAGAAGATTGAAGAACAGTTCCATCCCATCCGCTCTCGTTCTCTATCCAGATGTTCATTTTGATCTGTGGAGAAGCAAGTGAGGTGAAGTCGAAGCATGGGCTTTCAACATAGGAAACTTCATTGTTATTATAAGCTCCTGTTAGGTTGGTTACATAGGAAGATAGCCCTCCTGCTGCAGAGTTGATGATTGCACCGTTGGGTGATCCTAATTGCCAAGAACTGTTAACTCCACCGCTGATCCATCCACCGGTTCCGTTCTCAAGATCTTCCAGATATGGGAAGGTACTTACTACCGGAATATTCTCAATTACTCTGTTGATCGTATCGTTCAGTGGATTTCCATCGTTAGTAAGAGAAGTGTATGCGCTAATGTTATAGGATCCAATTGTGCTTAGATTCACCGTATTGGTAAATACATAATTGACAGTATCACCTGCCAGGATATTTCCTGTATATGTTTCTGTAATTGGAGTTCCTGCATTGAGGACGAAGTTGACACCGAAATTGGTGATGGTTGCACTTCCTGCATTGAAGATCCTTACTTCAATAGAATCTGCGCTGCCTAAGCCACAACCGGTTTGAGGTCTTACTATGTCGACAATAGCGGCATCACTTGCAGGAGCATCCTGTATCAAGATGTTATCTACTCCAAAACCTTCCTCAGTAACAGAACCATCTGTTAGGTGCAAGATCCTGATCCTCACGGAAGACTGTCCTGCCAATCCTGTAAGATCATGTTCAGCTAGCACCCATCCGGCTCCATGAGGGGAGGAAGCCGTCCAGCAAAAGCTTGATCCTACTGCTGCATTCACTGCATTGGCATTGCCATTGTACCAGTTAACAGGATCATTAAGTGCACCAATGGTCTGCCATGTAGCACCTCCATTAAGAGAAGACTGGATAATGGTTCCATCCCATCCACTCTCACTTTCAATCCAGATGTTCATTTTTAGCTGTGGTTGAGCCAAAGTGGTGAAATCAAAACATGGACTAATGATGTAAGAAGATTCACCATTGTTATAGTCCCCGGTGAGATTGGTAACATAAGCTTGAGTACCTCCGGCCGCAGAGTTAATGATGGTGCCATTGGGTGAACCGTGCTGCCATGAACTATTTGTTCCACCGCTTAACCAACCGCCATTGCCATTTTCAAAATTTTCCAGGTATGGAAATGTGCTGTAAGAAACTAAATGCAAGCTGTTTCCGCTAGCAGTGTCATTTACATTGTTTGCATCGTTCCTGCTAGTGCTAAATACTTCAATATTGTAGTTTCCAACTGTTGAAACATTGGCATACTGATTAAAAGTGTACCTAAAAGTATCATTTGGCAAAAGGTTGGTGGTCA
>JAUIGQ010000012.1 GCA_030429925.1 Bacteroidia bacterium
GCAATGACTGAATAAGACAGTTGATCGTTGTTATCATAGATAAATAAGGTTGAATCATGAACAGAAGTTCCAGCCGGAGCAGAAGGGTAGTTAGCTTTTGTCAATATGCCAGCTTGATAAGTGTATTCAACGAAAACTGTTTTTGAGGAATCTATATTGGTACGTCGAAATTCTTCTGCAACTACACATTGTGTTGGAGCTTGATCCGCAGTAGTGCTAGAAGAGGCAAGTGGGACGGTATTATCTTCCTTTTTGCATGCAAATATTGACAGAAGGAGAATGAGTAGCAGCTGTTTTTTCATGGCTATAAGTTGAGTAGTATAAACCATAACTGCTTGCAATTATTGCTTTTAGCAATTCTTATATATTCAGATATCTATTTTTGACTGCGATCGAACATCATAAAGGTGAAATCGAAAGCATGTCTCTCATCCTTTGGATGATATTCCTCTGAAATTAATTTCCAATCTTCATTTAGTTCCGGGAAGTAGGTATCACCCTCAATTTCTGTATGCACTCTTGTTAAATAGATCCGGTCTGCTTTATCCATGAATTGTCTGTAGATCTCTCCTCCACCTATCACCATTAACTCTTCTTCTCCTCTTGAGCGGGCAAACTCAACAGCTTCTTCGAGCTCATGGAAAATTGCAGCACCTTCAAATTCGTAATCTCTCTTCTTGGTGAGAACGATATTGGTTCTATTGGGCAATAGTTTGCCAAAGGACTCTAAGTTCTTTCTTCCGGTGAGGATATGGTGGCCTTTGGTAGTCCTTACAAAGAACTTCATATCATCCGGAAGCTTCCATGGAAGGTCGTTGTCTCTACCGATTACATTGTTTTCGCTTGCCGCGACGATTAGGGAAATCTTCATTTTGTAAAAATACTTTTTCTGCTTGCCTCTGTGAAACTTTGGGCTTCTCTGTGCGCCTCTGTGGAATAGCTAGAAATTCTTTTTGTTACACCGCGCCTGCCTTAGTGCCTAAGTACGGCCTTGCTTCGCCGAAGCTACGCGAAGGCAAGCGGGTACGGCAGAGTTTCACAAAGGATGTCACCGAGTTACACAGAGAATAGCTTATCTGATTTAAACCGCTACCGCTGCTTTAATATGCGGATGCGGATCGTAATTCACCAATTCAAAATCCTCATATTTAAAATCAAAGATATTCTTCACCTCCGGATTGATCTTCATCTGTGGCAGCGGCCTTGGCTCTCTGCTCAATTGCAATTCAGTTTGTTCCAGATGATTGGAGTAAAGATGAGCATCACCCAAAGTATGAACAAAATCACCCGGTTCAAGATCACAAACCTGAGCGATCATCATGGTAAGAAGGGCGTAAGAGGCAATGTTGAAAGGAACTCCCAGAAAGGTATCGGCACTTCTTTGGTAGAGTTGACAGCTTAATTTTCCATTGGCTACATAGAATTGGAAGAAAGCATGACAAGGCGGTAAGGCCATATTCTCGATCTCTCCAACATTCCAGGCGCTCACGATCAGTCTTCTTGAATTAGGATTGTTTTTAATCTGATTGATTACATTGGTGATCTGATCGATGGTGCCGCCATCTGCTGAAGGCCAGGACCTCCATTGAGAGCCATACACCGGACCTAGATTCCCTTCTTCATCAGCCCACTCATCCCAAATGCTCACCCCATTTTCCTTCAGATAGCTGATATTGGTGTCACCGCTTAAAAACCAAAGTAACTCGTGAATGATGGATCTTAAATGCAATTTTTTCGTAGTAACCAAGGGGAATCCTTGGGAAAGATCAAAGCGCATTTGATAACCAAAAACACTAATGGTTCCCGTTCCTGTCCTGTCTCCCTTTTCAACTCCGTTCTTTCGGATATGATCTAATAGCTCATGGTACTGCTTCATTTCTTACTCAATTTATAGTAAAAGTAAAAAGGCATTTTCAACTAAATGAGGATACAATGGTTAAGTTAGCAACAGGATATTCACATCGGTATGAAACCTTCATTTGTATTTGATAAAATGTACCCTTCTACAAGGGTTTTACTATTGATCCTTGCTATTTATTTAGGCAGTGAGGTGAGCTCTCAAGAGAGACCAAAAATAGGACTGGTTCTAAGTGGCGGCGGTGCCAAAGGAGTTGCTCATATCGGGGTGCTCAAGGCTATGGAAAAGGCCGGCTTGCGACCGGACTATATTACGGGTACCAGTATGGGAAGTATTATCGGTGGCTTATACGCTGCCGGATACTCAGCAGATGAACTGGAAGAATTGGTGCTGAATATAAAATGGGATGAAATTCTTACCGATAAAATCCCTTTCAATCAGATCTCTTTTCCTGAAAAAGAATTCAGTTCTAGATATCTTTTGGAGTTCTATATGGAAAATGGTGAGATACAGCTTCCCAAAGGGTTGATAGAAGGCCAACCATTAATGGAATATTTTACTTCCTTAACCTTGAATGTCCAACATATAGAAGAGTTCAAAGACCTTCCCATTCCTTTCGCCTGCGTGGGAGCAGATATTGTTAAAGGAGAACCAGTCCTGCTAAACTCTGGATCATTGGCTCAATCGATGAGAGCAAGTATGGCCTTGCCTTCCATCTTTGCACCGGTGAAGATAGATGGTAAATTGCTGGTTGATGGAGGGCTACTTCGAAATATGCCGGTAAATGAAGTTTTGGATATGGGAGCAGATATCATTATCGGAGTTACCGTTGCAGATGATCTGGATCCGGAAGAGAAATTAAAGTCGGCCTTTGATATTTTGGTCCAGGCTACCTTTATAAAAAGTGCATACGATACAAGAGAACAGCTTAAGAAGTGTGACTATCTGATCAGGCCAAATCTTGAAGGATACTCAACCGGCAGTTTTTCTGAAGCAGAGGGGATCTTTCAAAGGGGCATGGATGCTGGAGAGAAATATTATCCAACTTTTAAGCAATTAGCTGATTCATTGAACAAGTTAGGAATGCAAGAAGAGGTTGTTAAACCTCTTAATATCGAAACTATTCAGCTAAAGCATATTCATTATAATGGTTTGGACCATGTTGATTCATCTTTTGTTAGTTCATTCTTAGGCCTGGAAGAATCATCAACTATTGGCTTAGAAGACATTGAGGAAGGAATAGATCGAGTGGTTGGAAGCTTGCTCTTTGAATCTGTTTATTTTGAGATTGAATCAACCGAAACAGATAGCATCTATAATTTGATAATATCTGTAAAGGAAAGGCCACTGAACGAATTGCGATTTTCCTTTCACTATGATACTGATAACAAAGGCGGAGTCCTCTTAAATGGAACTTTTAGGAATCTATTCTTTCATAACAATAGAACTATTCTTGAAGCAGATTTGGCTGTTTTTCCAAGAGTGACCATCGACTTTTTACAATACTTGAACAAGAGAAGAAGGTGGGCCTTGCAATCTAACTCGTATTACTATTACAGTGAGGTTCCGGGAATCGATGGAGAAGGAGCCACCAATTCCATTCTTTCTTCTAATACTTATAGCACTGAGCTAAGAGTGCAGAATTTCATGATCCGAAATTCTGCTATTGGAGCCTATGGTAATTGGAACTTGCATTCGCTCAACCCAAAAGTGGCTGATGAATTCCTAAGAGTAATTAGTAACATCAGCTATTCTCAATATGAAGTTGGATTGTTCTTTTCACATAATAGTTATAATAGAAGGTATTTTCCAACTAGAGGGTGGGAGATTGATCTCAGGGTTATACATCAGGAAGCTGAAAATGCCAGTATTGAACTAAATGACTCAATTAAAGTTGATGCAGTTGAGTTAGGTGACCTTTACTATAATAATCCGGTTTCCATTGGAGTGGTCGATCTAAAGCCAATTCTGCCAATTGGTAGATCTCTGAGTATAGTGAATCAATTTAAGCTAAGGGTAGCGGATATCCCCAAAGATGTCATTAACTTTAGTAGTCAAGAGTATATCGGAGGTGGACAAGCAGTTTATGACAATACCAACTATTATGGGGCAGTAGCCTACGAATATTCTGCTTATAATTATTTTTATGCCTATTCCGGGCTGCAGGTGGAACTGAAACATAATCTTTATACTACTCTTTTCTACAATTATTTAGAGTCGGCAGATCTTATCTCTAATATCAACCCGGATGGCAATGTTGATAATTTGGGCGATAGGACTGCAAGATATGCTTACGGATTTGAAATGGGTTACTTATCTCCTATAGGACCATTGAAATTGGGAGTTGCCAAGGATCATTTTAGAGATAATCTAAAAGGATATTTATCAGTGGGATTTTATTATTAATAAGGAATCATTTTACCAATTTAGGGCATAAAGCATCTTCCATGAAAAGATTATTACTAGTGCTAACCCTCCTTTTTCTCGGCATCTTGAATGCTTTTGCCCAAGAAAGCAAAGAGTTGAGAAGAAAAGAAAATAAGGAACGGCCAAAATTCCTAGAGATCGGATCGGGACTGAATTATTCTTACTTCAGAGATTTTGCTACCGGACCCATATTTTATGAGGGCTTGGTCAATAGCTTTAATGGCCATTATCACAGATTTGATTCCACAAAAGAAACCCGCTATGGATTCCTCTTCTCTGCAGGTTCTTATGGATTCACTGTCAACAATGAATCCTCCAACACTTTCGTGAATTCAATAACCCTTGATTTTGGCAAGCTTTACCATATTCAAAATTTCATCAGGGAGAAGTACAAGTTAAAAGTTGGTGGTGCTTTGCTACTTACCGGAAATATACGCTCTGACCCTGCCCTTCAAAATGCGAGCTTAGGGTATGAGCTGATTTACAACCTAATGGCTTCAGCCAAGATTGAAAGGGATGTGAGCAGGAAAAAGGAGAAAGATGTGAAGATCTGGTTTATAAGATATCATTTGTCGCCTAGACGAAGGCATCTTTCATATCAACTGAATGTAGGTTTGATGAATTCTCATGTTCGAAATGGATACGCCTATGTAAACCAGGAACAACTGCTGAATGGCTCACCAATATTTGCCGACTATGAGAATAAGTTCTTTCAGGGATTCCGAATGAACTCTGCTTTGAGATATACGATCTATATGAACAGTGGAAATGCACTTAGATTCACTTATCTATGGGATGCATATACCACCGGACAAGAGAATGAAGCATTGGAATTTGCCAATCATATGTTAAGTGTGGCCTTATTATTCAAATTATAAAGCTCGCCAGATGAAAAGACTATATCTACTATTATTGATCTTTCCTTTTTTAAGTTCTTGTGAAAGAGCCTTTTTTGAAGAAGAGATAGAGGAGGATGATCCATTTGAAGCTTTTGACTATTTATGGCAGCAAGCTGATCTTAGGTACTCCTATTTTGAGGTAAAGAATATAGATTGGAACTCTGTTAGATCCACCTATAGATCTCAATTATATGGTGGGATGTCTCAAGACTCTTTGTTCAACGTTATGGGAAGTCTTTTGCGTTCATTAAAGGATGATCACACTAATTTGAAGTCAAGCTTCAATGTTGCTTATTATGGTGTCAGATACAATGGTCCTGATAATTATGATGCTCGAATTGTAGAAGATAACTATATAGGCAGACAATATTTTATAAGTGGTCCTTTTGTTCACAATTGGATAGCCAATGGTCAGATTGGATATGTGAGGCTGCCTGCTTTTACAGGAACTATTGACAAGATCAACCTCGATTATGTTTTTGGAAAGTATCAAAGTGCCAAAGGACTCATTTTGGATCTTCGTGAAAATGGAGGAGGGGTTGTAAATGATATGTATGAGCTCTTGGGAAGGCTAATTGATCAGAGAACTGTTGTTTTCTATTCTAGAATTAGGAATGGTAAAGATCACAACGACTTCTCAGATCTGGAAAGGGGCATTGCAGAGCCAGCTGATGGACCACGTTTTACTAATAAACCCGTCATGGTATTGGTAGATAGAGGAACTTATAGTGCGGGATCCTTCTTTTCGCTATCAACAAAGTCTTTGATCAATGTGAAACTAGTTGGCGATACAACTGGGGGCGGTTTAGGTTTGCCCAATGGAGGGCATCTCCCTAACGGATGGTTTTACAGGTTTTCTGTGACTCAAGCTTATACCAATGAGCAAGCTTCAAGAATTAAAGCAGGCCTGATCTCCGAAGTGAACAAAGAGAATTACGAGAAGGGAGTTCCTCCGGATTATAGAGTGCTGCTTGATAGAACTGACCTGACCAAAGATGAGGTCATTGATTTTGCCATTGATCAGATCTTGAACTAGAGTCAAGATACAAGAGTCAAGAAGCAAGATTTTTGTGAGAATCTTGAGTCTAGAGAAGAAGATGTATTTGTAAATAGTAATGAAAAGAGAACAATTAATAATTACAGTTCAAGCCCCATCTATTAATTCTTATTTACTAACTATTAATTAGTTTCAATCTCAGATCTAGCAGTCTGATTCCAAAAGCCGCAAAGGCTAATGATACAACAATTGCGATAGCGGCATTTACCGTTCCTCCAAACACTTCATCCATTTCCATTAACATGAGGTCTTCAGCCGAATAGAAGAACATGGCAATAAAAGGGATCAGATTATTGATGAAGTGGATGAAAATGCTATAGTTGAGGTTTCTGCTCCTATAGTAGACCCATCCCGAGAAACTGCCAATCATCATAGCACTAATGAGCTGCCAAGGATTTAGGTGAACCAGCCCAAATAGAAAGCTGGAGAATAGAATGGATTTGAGCGGGCTGTATCTTTTCAATAGGCCCTCCAGTATGATGCCCCTAAAGATCAATTCTTCCAAAACCGGTGCTGCGATCACTATGGTCAGAAATCCAAATAATCCATTGTAACTGCTCAACTGTAAGAACATTTCTTGAACGAATTCCGGCATAGGGATCAAGCTGCCTAGCGGCATTGTGATGCCCAATTGAAGTCCTAGAATGGAAATGATCAGAAGTAAAAAAGTAGTCATTGGTCCACCTTTAAGGGGATAAGAGACCTCTCCCGTTTTCTTCTTTCTAAGGAGGTGAGCAAGAATGGCCGTTGTGCTCATGCTCAGTCCATAATAAACGAACATTCCGATCTCAGCACCCAAGAGTTTGGTGATCTCCATATTGACAGGAATGAAGATCAGCATGCTGAAAATGGCTATTCCAAATATGCCCCAGCTTTGTGCTATGGAAAGATAAGGTTTCATTGTAAATAGGAAAGTTGAAATATAAGAGAAGAACTGTAAAGAATTACGAATTACGAATTACGAATTACGAATTACGAATTTTGCATCTAATAGATCCCTATCCTAAGATCATACCTGCAATGGTTGCTGACATCAAAGAGGCGATGGATCCGCCTAATAAGGCCATTAATCCAAATTTTGACAAAGTCTTTCTTTGTCCGGGAGCTAGTGATCCGATTCCGCCAATTTGAATTCCAATGGAAGCAAAATTGGCAAAGCCACAGAGCATATAAGTTGCCATGATGATGGATTTTTCGTACTGAAGATGAATACCATTGCTTACATCCTTTAAGCCAGCAAGTTGAATATAACCTACAAACTCGCTAGCTGCAAGCTTTATTCCCAATAGCTGTCCCATTAGAAGCATATCTTCCCTTGCTACTCCTATTATCCACATAAGAGGGGAGAATATAGTTCCAAGTATGAATTCAAGTGATAAACCTTCATAGGATGTATTATTGGCAATTACATTATTAAGGGAGGTAAACTGCCAATTGATATTCAGAGCTTCTATTCTAATTCCATCAAAAGCTGCTAAATATCCTAAGCCACCATTGATCAAGGCTATAAATGCAACAAATACGAGAAGCATAGCACCAACATTCACTGCCAATTTTAATCCCTCTGTTGTTCCATTTGCAATTGCATCTAAGATATTCGATCCGATCTTATCAGAAGAAACATGGACTTCTGTATTGATCGATTCAGTTTGAGGGTAAAGAATTTTTGAGATGACAATAGCCCCCGGTGCTGCCATGACTGAAGCTGCTAATAAGTGTTTCGCAAAAACCAGCCTCATAACAGGATCATCTCCTCCAAGAAATCCAATATATGCTGCGAGAACCGCACCTGCAACTGTAGCCATCCCGCCGATCATCACCAACAGGATCTCACTCTTGTTCATTTTTTCAAGGTATGCTTTGATGAGCAAGGGGGCTTCAGTCTGACCTAAGAATATGTTACCGGCAACGCTAAGGCTTTCAGCACCTGATATCTTCAGTAGCTTAGTCAAAAGCCAGCCAAATGCCATCACTAGTTTTTGAATGATCCCCAGGTAAAATAAGACCGAGGTCAATGCCGAAAAGAAAATGATGGTGGGAAGAACTTGGAATGCAAAGATGAATCCGAAGGTATCCATATCCACTACCAGTCCTTCAAACAGAAATTTGCTTCCGGCTTGTGTGTATTCTAGGATCTTGACAAAGATCTGTCCTACGAATTCAAAGATTCCCTGAACAAGTGGAATTTTGAGAACTCCAATTGCAATAATTATTTGAAAGGCTATACCTATCCCAACTGTTTTCCAGTTGATCGCTCTTCTATTGGAACTAAAGAGGAAGGCTATCACCAATAATGAGATCATTCCGATGATTCCTCTCAATAGAGAAGTAAATGAAAAACCTTCTGATGGAATGGGAACTTGGGTGACAGACTCTTGAGCCTGACCAGTGAAGGGTAGGATGAATAAGAGAAGAAAGGGTAGGAGTCTAGTTATTCTTTTCGTTGCGCTTGTTGATCTCATCACGCAAACGGGAAGCCTCTTCATAATCTTCTCTGTCAATAGCATTCTCGAGTTTGTCCTTTAACTCATTAAGGTTGAGCGAAGCTATGCCTTTTTTTTCTTTTTTGCTCTCAACCTTGGATTTAGATGGGGTTTTTGAAGAGGCATCTTCATCGTCATCAAGGATGATCCCTGCGCCGGCAAGAATGTTTTCATAAGTATAAATAGGACATTTAAAACGAACTGCAATTGCCACTGCATCTGATGTTCTCGTGTCAATCTCTACCTCCTTACCCTCTTTGTCGCAGATCAATTTTGCATAGAAGATACCTTCTAACAGATTATAGATCACTACTTCTTTGATCTTGATCTCAAAGGATTCAGCAAAGCTTTTGAAAAGATCGTGGGTTAGAGGTCTGCTAGGGGTCATATCCTCTAGCTCAATGGCGATTGCCTGTGCCTCAAACCCACCGATGATGATCGGCAGTCTTCTTTTCCCTTCTTGCTCAGCTAGAACCAAAGCATAGGCCCCCGACTGTGTTTGACTGTATGAAAGTCCGACAATATCTAACCCGATCTTATCCATTTATCTTTTCTTATTCCTTTTTGGAAGGGATTAATCGTTAAAGCTCATCTCCTTGGCTTTCTCCAATAGCTTGGGAACCACTTCAAAAGCATCTCCCACGATCCCGTAATCGGCAGACTTGAAGAAAGGAGCCTCAGGATCATTATTGATCACTACGATCACTTTACTTTGGTTCACTCCGGCCAAATGCTGGATGGCTCCTGAGATACCAACTGCTATATATAGGTTCGGACGAATAGCAACACCTGTTTGTCCTACGTGCTCATGGTGAGGTCTCCAATCCATGTCGGAAACAGGTCTTGAACAAGCGGTGGCTGCTCCTAATTCTTTCGCAAGCTCTTCGATCATTCCCCAGTTTTCCGGTCCTTTCAACCCTCTACCTGCACTCACCACCTTTTCACCTTCAGTCAATGGAAGGTCGGTTGATTCCATTTTTTGTTCTTTCACAGTAAGGCTAGCAGAAGCTGCAACAGCGTCCATTGAAGATTCTGCTGCAGATTTTCCAACTTCCTTCTTTTCAATGGAATTGGGAAGAACAGAGATAACTCTTTTGGGAGTATTGATCTTCATATGGGCAAATGCCTTTCCTGAGAAAACTGCTTTTTTGATGGTGCCATCTCCGGAAGGAAGAGCAACTGCTCCACTTACCAGCCCGGCATCAGCTTGAGCACTTAAAATGGGTGCTATAGCTTTTCCAGAGAAATCATGAGAAAGCACAAAAGTGTCTGCACCGTTCTCATCGGCAGCTTTTTGCAAGGTTTTGCTGATCTGATCAGGTTGAAATTCGTTCAATGCCACTTTTACCACTTTGTCGGCACCGTAATTACCCAGTTCAGATGAATCGGCATCACCAAATTGAACAGCGATTACCTCACCACCCATTTGAGCAGCATAGGATACCGCCTCTAATGAAGCCTTATTTACATTTCCCTTATTTGTATTAACGTATACTATCGTTGACATAATTCTTACTTTTCTTGATTCTTGACTCTTATCTCTTGCTTCTCCTAAAGAACTTTCGCTTCGCTTCTCAATAGTTCGAGAAGTTCTCCCGGATTCTCTGCATCAATATATTTACAGTCGCCTTTTGCCGGAGGTAATTCAAAGCTCACGATCTCTGTAGCATTGGATGCTTCAATCGGCTCGATCACATTTAGAGGTTTGGTTCTGGCTGCCATGATACCTCTCATATTTGGGATCCTTGCTTCAGCCATTCCTTTGGCAGCACTTAGAACAAATGGGGTAGCAACTTCTATCACTTCTTTTCCACCTTGAATATCTCTTTCGATGGTAGCGGTGTTTCCGTTCATATCCAGTTTGGAAGCATAGGAAATATAGGGCTGATCCATTAAGGCAGCGATCATTCCACCCAATTGGGATCCGTTATAATCTATGGTTTCCTTTCCGCACAAGATCATATCATATCCGCCTTCTTTAGCATGAGCCGCGATCTGCTTAGCAGTGCTTAAAGCATCTTGAGGATCAACATTCACTCTTACTGCATCATCAGCTCCTATGGCTAATGCCTTTCTGATGGTTGGGTCATTATCAGCCAATCCAACATTGATCACTGTTACTTTTCCACCTTGAGCCTCTTTGATCTCCAATGCTCTTACCAAAGCATACCATTCATCGTATGGATTTACAATGAATTGAACTCCATTCGTATCGAATTTAGTATTGTTATCGCTAAAAGCGATCTTAGAAGTAGTATCAGGAACTTTGGATATACAAACCAGTATGTTCATCTGTAATTCTTTATAAATAGTTAAAAATCAATTCGCTATATTAAAAAAGACGCCAATAGCGTCAAGGCCTACAAAATTAACCAAAAATTAGAGGAATAAAGAATCCTGTGATCTTATTGAGAAGATCATTTGAAGCTTGTTTCTATTTGTTCTCATTTGAATTATTGATATTTTTGAGCCCCTTTTAACAAGCATATTGTTTGCCTTATGAAAACCTTACAATTCCGCGAAGCTTTAAGAGAAGCGATGAGCGAAGAGATGAGACGAGATGAGAGAGTATTTCTCATGGGAGAGGAAGTAGCTCAGTACAACGGTGCCTACAAAGTGAGTCAGGGAATGCTGGACGAGTTCGGTGAGAAGAGAGTTATCGATACTCCTATTGCAGAACTTGGCTTTGCAGGAATTGGCGTTGGAGCGGCAATGAACGGACTTCGACCTATTATTGAGTTCATGACCTTCAATTTTTCTTTGGTAGCTATTGACCAAGTGATCAACTCAGCTGCGAAGATGTTGAGCATGTCAGGCGGACAATACGGCGCTCCAATGGTGTTTAGAGGCCCTACTGCTTCGGCAGGACAATTAGGAGCTCAGCATTCTCAAGCATTTGAGAATTGGTATGCCAATACTCCCGGTTTAAAAGTGGTGGTTCCTTCAGATCCTGCAGATGCGAAAGGTTTGCTGAAATCGGCAATACGCGATGATGATCCGGTGATCTTTATGGAGTCTGAGCAGATGTATGGAGATAAAGGAGAAGTTCCAGAAGATGAATATACCATTCCAATAGGTTCTGCTAAGGTTGTTTCTGAAGGAACTGATGTAACCATTGTTTCATTTGGTAAGATCATGAAGGTAGCCCATGCTGCCGTTGATGAGCTAGCCAAAGAAGGTATCAATGCAGAATTGATCGATCTTCGAACAGTTAGGCCAATCGATTATGCTACTTTGATTGAATCTGTAAAGAAGACCAATAGAATGGTCGTTGTAGAAGAAGCATGGCCTCTGGCAAGTATTTCTTCTGAGCTAGCCTATATGGTTCAGCGCAATGCATTCGATTATATGGATGCGCCGGTTAGAAGAATAACAACTCAAGATACTCCTCTTTCATATGCTCCAACTTTGGTGGAAGCATGGTACCCGAACGTCGATCAAGTTGTTCGTGCGGTGAAAGATGTAATGTACGTTAGCTAAGACACTTTCAAGGCGATATTTTACTTGCATTTGATATCATTTAGATATACTTTTGCGCCCTTCAAATTAAGACCCTAAAATCTTTATTAAACATAAATTATATGGATACTAATACAATGCTACTTTATTTAGTGCCAGTCCTAGGTCTAGTAGGAATTTTGGTGATGGCTATTAAATCTGCCTGGGTTAGCAAGCAGGATGTTGGAGACGCCAATATGGCTGAACTTGCAAAGCACATTGCAGATGGAGCAATGGCATTCTTGAAAGCTGAGTGGAAAGTCTTGGCTTATTTCGTTGTAATTGCTGCAATCCTTTTGGGATGGTCAGGAACCATGGTTGAGAATTCTCACCCCGTGATCGCTATCACATTTGTGATCGGTGCATTCTTGTCGGCCTTTGCCGGATATATCGGAATGAACATCGCAACCAAAGCAAATGTAAGAACCACTCAAGCAGCCAGAACTTCTTTGGCAAAAGCATTGAAAGTTTCTTTTAACGGTGGTACAGTGATGGGATTGGGAGTTGCCGGATTGGCAGTTCTAGGATTGGGAAGTTTGTTCATCGTGCTTCTTGGACTTTTCGGTCCTGAAGGTACAATGACAGACAGAGGTAGCTACATTTTTGCTATTGAGGTGCTTGCCGGTTTCTCTTTGGGAGCGGAATCAATTGCCCTTTTTGCGAGAGTTGGTGGTGGTATTTATACCAAAGCTGCAGATGTTGGTGCCGACCTAGTAGGAAAAGTAGAAGCAGGAATTCCTGAGGATGACCCAAGAAACCCTGCTACCATTGCAGATAACGTTGGTGATAATGTAGGTGATGTTGCCGGTATGGGTGCCGATCTTTTCGGTTCCTATGTAGCAACTATTCTCGCTACCATGGTGCTTGGAGCTGAGATCATTGCAGAAGATAGCTTTGGTGGATTGTCGCCAATCCTTCTTCCAATGGTTATTGCAGGTCTAGGGTTGATCTTTTCTATCATTGGAACCGTATTCGTTAAAGTTAAAGGAGAGGACGGAAGTGTTCAGGGTGCTTTGAACCTAGGAAACTGGTCATCAGTGGTATTAACTGCTGTTGCATCCTTCTTTGTTGTTGACGCTCTGATGCCAGAGACGATGAGTATCAGAGGGGAGGCTTTCACTTCTATGCAAGTTTTCTACGCTATCATTACTGGTTTGGTGGTTGGTGCCATCATGAGTATTGTTACTGAGTACTATACTGCTATGGGCAAGAGACCTGTAAACTCTATTGTAAATCAATCTTCTACCGGTCATGCTACGAACATTATTGCCGGATTGGCAATTGGAATGGAATCTACGGTGATCCCGGTTATAGTATTGGCATCAGGAATCTATGTTTCTTTCGAATTTGCCGGACTATACGGTGTGGCAATAGCCGCTGCAGGTATGATGGCAACTACTGCTATGCAATTGGCTATCGATGCTTTCGGACCAATTGCTGATAACGCTGGTGGTATTGCTGAGATGAGCGGGCTTCCTGAAGAAGTTAGAGGTAGAACAGATAATTTAGATGCTGTTGGTAATACTACTGCTGCTGCAGGAAAAGGATTTGCAATTGCTTCAGCTGCTTTGACTGCTTTGGCTCTTTTTGCTGCCTTTGTTGGATTGGCTGGAATTGATTCTATTGATATCTACAAAGCGGATGTTCTTGCAGGGTTATTCATTGGTGGTATGATCCCATTTATCTTCTCTGCCTTGGCTATTGCAGCCGTTGGTAGAGCTGCCATGGATATGGTGCAAGAGGTGAGAAGACAATTCAAGGAGATCCCGGGTATCATGGAGCATAAAGCTACTCCTGAATATGAGAAGTGTGTAGATATTTCTACTAAAGCATCTATTCGTGAAATGATCGCTCCAGGAGCTATTGCCTTGATCGTTCCAATAGTTGTTGGATTTGCATTTGGCCCTGAAGTATTGGGTGGTTTACTAGCCGGAGTTACTGTATCAGGTGTATTGATGGGAATCTTTCAAAACAATGCAGGTGGTGCATGGGATAATGCCAAGAAATCTTTTGAAAAAGGAGTAATGGTTGCCGGAAAGATGGAGTACAAAGGTTCAGAGCCTCACAAAGCTTCTGTAACCGGAGATACTGTTGGTGATCCATTTAAAGATACCTCCGGTCCTTCAATGAATATCTTGATCAAACTGATGTCGATTGTTTCATTGGTGATCGCTCCACATATTTCTGAAGGAGGACATCATTCAACATCTGCTGATCATAATACTACCACTGAGGCAGTTGTGGAATATGACGGTACACTTCAAGATGGTGTTTATTTCTTTGAACCTTCTTCTGCCCTTAGATGGAGTGCTAAAAAAGTAGGTGGTTCACATTATGGAAATATCTTCATTGAGAATGGTAGTATTGAGATCGTTGATGGAAGGATCCAAGGTGGTGAAATGATCATCAATATGCAAACTATTCAGGTAGCAGATATTGAAGATCAGGATAATAAAGTAAAGCTTGAAAAACATTTGGCAAGTGATGACTTTTTCTCAGTTGAGAATCATCCTACTGCAAATGTTAGAATTCAGCCTTCAGCAGTTTCTGGATTAGAGCAGTCGGTTCAAGGTGAATTGACCATCAAGGGCATTACTAAAGAGATCCCTATTTTGATCGACTTGAGTCCAACCGATAAAGGATTAATGGTAGGTGCAGCTGCAACTATTGACAGAACAGAATATGGAATGACTTTCAAGTCGCAGAAGTTCGATGCACTTCTAGATAACTTCATCTATGATGATTTTGAAGTGAAAGCAAGGATCCTTGCAAAGAGAAATTCTTAAGATATAATTTACTGAATATAAAAAAGCCTCGCACTGCGAGGCTTTTTTTATTTCTTAGCGGAGGTTTGAAATAGTCCGTGGATCTCTGCGTCGATCTTTGAGATCACGGTGCCAAGGTCTTCGTCATTGGCGATGAAGTTGGTATTGTCAACATCTACCACTAGCAGTTTGCCTTCTTCATAAGTGCTGATCCAAGCCTCATAACGCTCATTCAGCCTTTTTAGATAATCCAATCGAATACTTTCTTCATACTCTCTTCCTCTGCTACTGATCTGGTCAACAAGTCTTGGAATAGAGGCTCTTAAGTAGATCAATAGATCAGGGGGTTGGATAAAGCTTTCCATTAGCTTGAAAAGGGAGAAGTAAGATTCAAAATCCCTAGAGGTCATCAAGCCCATTGCATGCAGGTTGGGTGCAAAAATATATGCATCCTCATAGATAGTTCTATCCTGGATCACATTCTTTCCGGAATTTCTGAACTCTTGTATCTGACTGAACCTATTGTTCAGGAAATAGACCTGCAAATTGAAGGACCATCTTTGCATATCTGTATAGAAATCGTTCAGATAAGGATTGTCATCTGCATCTTCATAATGGGCTTGCCACTTATAGTGTTTAGCTAATAATGATGTTAGAGTAGTCTTTCCTGAACCGATATTTCCTGCTATTGCAATATGCATCTTTGGCTAAATTTGGAGCACTAAAATAATAAATAAATAGGGGTCAGAAGATTCTAATTTGCCTTGAAGATTTTCACCCCTTTATCTGTCAAGATATAAAACCTCCCTTTCTCTTTTCTACCCACTTTCACATTTGGGATGTTCAAGCTATCGCACTTCTTATCCAGGGCTGCTAAATGAAAGTTACAATATTTTCCATCCTCAACATAAGAAAGTATATTTTCTAATACTTGAAGATTTTCTATGCCCTTGATGGGTATTGTTCTCAAATAGGTCCCAAAGTGATCGAACACATAAACCCCGCTTTCTGCTTCATTTAGGTACAATCGATTATTATACTGTATCATGAAGTTAGGGTTCAGCCTTCTGCCAAACCACTGAATAAAATTCACCGTTTCATGGGTAACCCTAAAATTTTGATCCAAGCGGAGAACCTTTTGTTTCAGTTGATCGAATACCCAAAATCCTTTCTCTTGAGAAAGGCAGACCAAAGTTGCTTGATCAAAGCCTAGTTCTTGCATATCCATAGAAGGGCCATTTTCACTAAGGTAATTGTCAAGGATCAGGGTTACATTGTAGTCTGCGAAAAAGGCTAGGATCTTATAGGGGTCTGTGCAATCCAAGAAGCTGACGTTTCCATATCTTCTGCTATTGAAGGCTCTCAAGGAGTCTCCATCTCTATTGTACATCCAAATATTATTTTCCTTCACCAGATATACATTCCCCAACCTATCAGTACTAATAAAGTCTGCTTTTTTGGAGATAGATCTGATGGGTTTTTGGATTGCTGCTTCAGCAATATCTTGAGAGCTAGCAGGAATGCTAGTCAAAAGGAGTATGAAAAGGATGATTCTCAAGATTAACTATTTACAGGAACTTCAATCAAACGCAAGATCTCTTCCAAATATTCTCTTGAGTTGCTTAGACGAGGTACTTTATTCTGCCCTCCCAGCTTATTTCTACTTTTCATCCATTTGAAGAAGGTGCCGGAAGGCATTTCTTGGACCAGAGGAAACTCCAGAGCCATATTCCCTTCTCTTTTAGCATCATAATCAGAATTGATTTTTCTCAAATAGGAGTCTAATTCTTTGCTAAACTCTTCCATATTATCGGGCTTTCTCCTGAACTCTATTAACCATTGATGCTTTCCCGCTTTTTGATTTGTCAAGTAGATAGGAGCAGCAGTGTATTCTTCGATGATGGCTCCTGTTTTATTGCAAGCATGTTCCAATGCATGTTCAGCATTGTCAATGATCACCTCTTCGCCAAATGCATTCATAAAATGTTTTGTCCTGCCGCTAATTTTGAATCTGAATGGATTCAAAGAGGTAAATTGAATGGTGTCACCAACCTTATACCTCCATAAACCTGCATTGGTAGAAATAATGATCGCGTAATTCGTATCTAATTCTACATCCTCCAGACCCAGGGTTTTCGGTTGTTCTTCGTTCCAATCACTCATGGGAACAAATTCGTAGTAGATACCATAGTCCAGCATGAGGATCATTTCAGTTGGGTGATTTGGGTCTTCTATCCCAAAGAAACCTTCAGAGGCATTATAGGTCTCCAAATAGTTCATCTTTCCTGAAATGATATCTTCAAATTGAGGTTTATAAGGAGTAAAGGCAACACCTCCGTGGAAGAAGACTTCCAGGTTGGGCCAGATCTCTTTGATGTCCTTTTTCCCTGTACGTTCTAGAATTTTGTTGAGCAGCACTAGGTTCCAACTAGGGACACCTGAAATACTTGTTACATTTTCTTTGGAGCAAATTTCAGCCATCCTTTCCAGCTTGGCTTCAAAATCCTTCATCAAGGCAGTTTCCCGGTCCGGTGTTCTCATAATCTCTGCCCAGATAGGCAGGTTTTTCATAATAATGGAAGAAAGGTCGCCGTGATAGGTGTTGTTGTCTGGGTCGATGGTTTGACTGCTGCCTCCCATCATTAAGGTTTTTCCTGAAAAAACCCCAGCGTCTTCGTTGTAGTTACAGTAGATAGAAAGCATATCCTTTCCTCCTTTGTAATGACACTCTTCTAATGCTTCCTTACTAACCGGAATGAATTTACTTCTGTTACTTGTTGTTCCCGATGATTTTGCAAACCATTTGATATCAGAAGGCCACAGCAGATTCTGCTCCCCATTCATGATCCTATCTACATAGGGCTTAAGGTCATCGTAATCTTGAATAGGAACAGCTTCTTTGAAGTCATTCTGATTCCCGATCTTCTTGTAGCCATACCTTTCTCCCCATTCAGTATCAACGGCTCTTTGAACCAAGCCATTGAACCATTCATTTTGAACTTCTATAGGATATTTTAAAAAAAGTTCAATCTGGTGGATCCTCTTCTTCATCCACCATGAAAAGAGCTTGTTGAAAATTGGCATGTCTATCTTTCTGAAGCTTTAAAGATAAATGAAATATCAATTAGAAATAAAAAAAGCCACCTGATAAAAAGGTGGCTTTCTGATATTTTGGTCCTATCATTCAATTATAATACTGACAGGCAAGCGGGTATAGATCCCTTCTGTTTCGAATACCTGTTGGAAGCTGTGATAATACTTTTCGGCCTTCCCCAATATAGGCTGTCCAAAGATCATTGCATAGGTTTGAGAAGAGAACTCATCCATCAGCTTTTTCATTGGATCTTCTTGCTTTGGCAATTCTTTCATTTTGTAATTATCCAATTCAGCCATTTCCGCTGCTGCTTTTATAGCTGCATCCATTCCGCCTAATTCATCTACCAATCCAATTTCTTTTGCATCCAATCCGCTCCAAACTCTTCCCTGTCCAAGACTGTCAACCATAGCTTGACTCATCTTTCTTCCATCTGCCACCTTTTGGGTGAATTTATCATAGATGTCTTCAACCATTTCCGTAATGGCGGCAACTTCAGTATCACCCATAGGTCTGAAGAAGGTTAGTCCATCAGAATAATCATTGGTTCCTACCTGGTCGATATGAATACCTAACTTATTGTTCAAGGTGCCTTGCATATTGGGGATCACCCCAAATACCCCAATCGAGCCTGTAATCGTCGTTTTCTCTGCAAAGATCTTGTCGGCAGCACATGAAATATAATAACCGCCCGATGCCGCCACATCTCCCATGGAAACAATAAATGGCTTTTCCGCTTTGGCTAGAATGGTTTCTCTCCAGATCACATCAGAGGCAAGTGCTGAACCTCCGGGAGAATTCACTCTCAAAACAATGGCTTTCACTCTGCTATCTTTTCTTGCATCTCTAATGGCTTCTGCAATAGTCTCAGACCCCATTGAGTTATCCTTGCTCTTTCCACTGACGATATCTCCTTCTGCATATACAATGGCAATCTTGTTCTTTGATCTCCTTTTGTCTCTATCTTCATCTGTAAGGTCGGAATTCTTAACCTTATGCAGGTCTTTAAGTGCCAATAGATTCAGCTCGTCAAGGTCTTTGTCTTCATTTTCTTCATAGACTTTGCTCAGCAGGATCTGCTTCACTTCATCTTCATAAAGAGCTTTATCTGCTAGTCCCAGCTCAACAGCATCTTCAGCTGTTCTAACCATTAATCCATCTGCATATCTATTTAGATCAGATACAGAAATGCCTCTTGATGAATTGATCTTTGAAAGCTGGTGCTCCCAGATCCCATCGATCAATCTTTTCAATTGCTCTTCATTTTCAGGACTCATATCATTCCTGATAAAAGGCTCAATGGCACTTTTAAATTTCCCATGTCGAATGATCTGCATATCGAGGTCAATTCTTTCAAAGGCATCTTTGAAGAACATCAACTGAGCAGCTAGTCCTTTGAAGGATAATTCTCCTGAAGGATGAATGTACAGCTCATCCGCTACAGAAGTCAGATAATATTCGTTCTGACTGTAGTTCTCTTTATAAGCTACGATGAACTTACCGGATGCTTTGAAGTCTTCTAAGGCTCTTCGAATGGCATCTGTACTTGAAAGGTTAGCTCTTAAAGATTTGATGTCCAAGTAAATTCCTTTGATCCTATCATCCTTTGCAGCTTTCTCAATATTCTCTATAATGCTTCCCAGGCTGGTGGGTGATCTGTCTTCAAGATTGAAGAAATCAAAATTTTCGAATGGATCGTTGGAAGGTCGGTCTTTGATCTCTTTCTTCAATTCCAAGTGTAGAATGGAATTTTCGCTGATACTTGGTGCTTTCTTGCTATCTCCTGCTGAAGCAATTCCAACTAAAATGCCTCCTCCTATAAAGAACAACAAGATCAAGGTGACCAAGAATCCTAGGATAGAAGCAAACATGAATTTAAAAAACTGTCTCATATTATTATGGTGTATTTAAGTTCCAAAGATTAGCCAATGGAACAGATTAACAAAATTAAACTTAGATATTCATTGATTCCTTAGATTTACAGCAAAGGCTGAGGTTCTTGATAATCGGAATGGATGAAGGATATTTATTTGTCATTGGGCTCTAATTTGGGCAACAGAGAAGAGAATCTGAACAATGCTATTCAGCAACTTCAAGAAAAGGGAGCAATCCTCAGATCCAGATCTTCTTTCTATAAAACTGAAGGATGGGGAAATGTTCATTTGAAGGAGTTTTTGAATATGGCAATTCTGATCAGTTGGGATCTTCAGCCAATGGAACTGCTGCTGAAGGTTCAAGAGATAGAGAAAGATTTGGGAAGAAAGGGGGAGACAAAAGGACAAAAATTCTATCAAGATCGACAGATCGATATAGATATTCTCTACATTGATGATATGATCATTAATTCTGAAGAGCTAACTGTACCTCATCCTCGATTAAGAGAAAGATTATTTGTCTTGGAGCCTATGAATGAGATAGCAGCTGATTTTCAAGACCCTAGAGATAATAGAACGATCAAATTTTCAGTTGAAAATTGTTCGGATGCGAACAAAGTTGAAAAGCTGACGTAAGCATTGCCATGGTTCGCATAAATACGGGCTTTGAGACCGCATTTTTTGTGATAATTAACATTATTACCTAATATTGCAGGAATTAACTAAACCTGTTAGATTTAAAACTAAGATGAAAAAACAGAATTTAAGATCATACGCTTTGATCGCGGTTGCAGCAGCTACCACAATTGCTTGTAACCCATTAAACAATATGACTAAGAGGGCCAATGAAGTAACCTATTCGGTTGTTCCAAATCCTCTTGAGATGCACGCAGATAGCATTGAAGTAAGTATTTCCGGTGCTATACCTCCACGTTTCTTCAATAAGAAGGTCTCTGTAGAGGTTACCCCTGTTTTAAACTATCAGGGACAAGAAACTTCATTTGAAAAGATCATACTCGTTGGGGAAGAGTCTGAAGTAGAAGGACAAAAGATCGCCTATGAAAAAGGTGGAAACTTTAGTTACAACTCAAAAATTCCTTACGCTGAAGGGATGAATGTTGCTACTTTGAATGCAGTTGCAGTTGGAAAATATGGTTCAAAAGAGAAAGCTTTCCCTGCAAAAGAGATCGCTACAGGAACTATCACTACTCCAATGTGGGTAGAGGAAGATTATATGTTCGCTCTTGGTGCGGATAAGTTCCAGAAGACTTACCCAATGTCTAAAGAAGGAACAATCAACTACGAAGTAAACAGATCTACTGTTCGTTCTTCTGAATTGAAAGACGAAGATATGTCGATGATGAAAGATTGGATCAAGGAAATGTCCGGAAATCCAATGTTCGTTTTCAAAGGAGGAAATGTTGTAGCTTATGCTTCTCCTGAAGGTGAGCTTAGCTTGAATGAGAACCTTGCTCAAGATAGAGCCGAATCAGGTGCTAATGCTGTGAAAGGCATGTTGAGAAGTAATAAAGTAAAAGCTGCTTCTGAGAATGAGTTCTTTACTCTATCTCCTAAAGGAGAAGACTGGGATGGATTCAAGAAAGCTATGCAAGCTTCAGACATTGAAGACAAAGATTTGATCTTGAGAGTTCTTGAGATGTATGAAGACAAGGCGAAGAGAGAAGAGGAAATCAGAAACTTGGCTGCTACTTTCGAAGTGCTTCAAGAAGAGATCCTTCCTGGTTTGAGAAGATCTATCATAAAACTTGATGGTGAAATGACTTCTTTCTCTGATGAGAAGATCATGGAATTCTCTGCTAGCAATCCTGATACATTATCAGCTGAGGAGTTGTTGTATGCAGCTACCATGACAGATGATATGGATAAGAAATTGGCGATCTATAAGTCATTCTCTGAATTGCATCCAAATGATTGGAGAGGTCCTAACAATGTTGGGTACGTAATGGCAATGACAGGAGATATGGAAGGAGCTAAGGCAGAGTTTGATAAAGCTGCTAGCCTTGATCCTGAGAACGGTGTGATCGTAAATAACCTTGGTGTTTATGCTCAGAAGAATGGAGATGTTGATAAAGCTATGGAGCACTACAACAAATCTAACACTCCTGAGTCAGGAGCTAATGCAGGTTACATTTACATCAAGAGAGCTGACTATTCTGAAGCTGTAAATAGCTTTGGTGCAGTGAACTCTTTCAACGCTGCTCTTGCTCAAACATTGAACAAGGATTACCAAGAGGCTCTTCAAAGTTTAGATGAGTCTGAAGCTGCTGATGAAGCTAAAGGTTACTACCTTAAAGCTGTTATCGGTGCTAGAATGAAAGACAAGAATATGGTGGTTACCAATTTGAAAAGTGCAGTTGGTAAAGATTCATCATTGAAAGATAAAGCTAAGATGGATGCTGAATTCAACGAGTACAAAGACGACTCTGAATTCCAAGCAGCTGTCAACTAAGAGATAAGTTTAGTTAATGGAAACCCTGAAGTAGATCCTTCGATCACTTCAGGGTTTTTTATTTCAACCCATTTATAATTGTGAAGCAATGAGAGTTTTAATTTTTGCCCTACTTCTGTCTGTAACACAGATACTAGTTGCCCAGACAACAGAATGTGCCACTCTAAGAGTAATTGAAAGTACCAAAGCACAGCTTTGCCATATGACCTTGACCTATGAAGATGGAAGGAGCGAGATCATTCCATTGAGATATTGGCAGCCTTTTGGCAATTCAGATACAACAAAAAAGGTTCTTATTCAGAATCAATTGAAAATGACAAAGGTCATCAGTAGGATGAGGAATGAGGGCTATGAGGTGAAGCAGCTAAGCACTACCGGTGAGAATATCATTCACACCTATGTGCTATTTGAGAGAATAAAAGAAGAATAGGAATCAATATTCCAGATTCATAGTTCATCAGTTTCAATAAATCTCTATTTGAGTATGTTGGGTTGATAAAAGATCACTCTTTGATGACCTTCTCTGTTCATTTTCTTTTACGTGAAAAGAAAACGAACCAAAAGAAAGCACGTCTTTTTACAAGGAATTTTCATTTGAAAACGATTTAAGAAGCATGTTAAATCGTTTGTCAAAAGAAACCGCAATCCAAAAAATGGCGCTTCGCTGGGGTTTCCATTTTTTGTCTTACTATTCTGGTGTAAAAAGAGTATCCCGCAAAGCGGGATAAGCTGGGTGGGATGAGCCATCAGCGAGCCGGCGAGAGCAATGAATGGACAAATGCTTGGAAATTCATTAAAGGCGTTAGTCGTTGTTCCGCTGAAAGCGGAATCTACTTTAATAGAATTTCTAGCATTTGGACAGAGAGGGTGGAAGCTTTGATGGCTCTAGATTTTTTCCTTCTTTTTTATCATGAAAAAAGAAGGAAGACAAAAGATAAAAGAAAATGCCTACCCTTCAGCTGACGGCTACAGAGGTAATAGAAGGAAGAGTAGTTTTTAAACTAAAAGCTATAGATTCAAAGTCTAGATTCCAGGTTCTAGACTCTAGAATTTAAACTACTATATTCACGATCTTACCGGGAACTACAATAACCTTTCTAGGATCTTTTCCCTCCAGCCATTTTTGAGCTGATTCGTGTTCCAAGACAGCTTTTTCAATAGCATCTTTCTGAAGTCCTGCATCCAATTCAAGCATGAACCTGGTCTTGCCATTGAAAGAGATAGGGTACTTGATACTGTCTTCTTTCAAATGCTCTTCAGCATAGGTGGGGTAATCCACTTTGGCAATGGATCCTTGATGTCCTAGCTTTGACCAGATCTCTTCTGTTATATGAGGTGCAAAGGGTGAAAGGAGAATGCACAACGGCTCCAAGATCTCTCTCTTATTGCTTTGGAGGTCTTGCAATTCATTGGTGCAGATCATAAAGGCACTGACAGCTGTGTTGAATGAGAAACTTTCAATGTCTTCTGTTACCTTCTTAATGCATTTGTGCAAGCTCTTTAATTCCTCCTTTGAACCGCTCTCCTCGCTTATATTGAATTGGTTGTCCTGATTGTGGTAGAGCCTCCAGAATTTTCTTAAGAAGCGATGTACGCCTTCTATACTATCTGTGTCCCAAGGTTTGGATTGCTCCAGTGGCCCCAAGAACATTTCAAAGAGTCTTAAGGTGTCAGCTCCGTATTGTTTTACAATGTCATCCGGGTTGACTACATTCCCATATCTCTTGCTCATCTTCTGACCGTCTTCAGCAAGGATCATCCCCTGATTGATCAACTTTTTGAAAGGTTCATCAACCTTCAAATAGCCTCGATCGAACAAGAACTTGGTCCAGAATCTGGCATACAAAAGATGACCAGTTGCATGCTCGGCCCCTCCGAAGTAGATGTCTACATTTTCCCAATACTTCAAAGCCTCTTTATGAGCAAAGCCATTGGTTCTATCGGCATCCATATAGCGGAACAAATACCAGCTGCTTCCCGCCCATCCAGGCATGGTTGAAGTTTCCAAAGGGTTTCCTTCAAAGCTCCATTCACTTGCTCTGGCTAAAGGCGGTTCTCCGCTTTCTGTGGGTTTGTATTCATCGATCTCAGGCAGTTCAAGCGGCAGTTTATCTTCTGGATAGGCTTTAGCGATGCCTTTCTCAAAGTAGATAGGAATGGGTTCGCCCCAATATCTTTGTCGTGAAAAGACCGCATCTCTCAATCTGTAGTTGACCTTCCCTTTTCCAATTCCCAGATCCTCTAATTTCTGAATGGAGGCTGAAATGGCTGCTTGCACTTTCAATCCATTGAGGAAATCAGAATTGCAAATAATGCCATCCTTTCTGTCGTCTGCTCCCTCCTCTACATTTTGTCCTTCAATTACCGGAGGAATTGGCAAGTTAAAATGCTTCGCAAAATCCCAGTCCCTTTGATCGCCCGATGGAACAGCCATAACTGCTCCTGTTCCATAACCGGCCAACACATAATCTGCTATCCAGATCGGTAGTTTCTCCTTGCTAAACGGATGAATGGCATATGCTCCTGTGAACTCTCCGCTCACTTTCTTAACCTCCGACATGCGCTCTCTTTCAGATCTGGAAGCAGCATACTTTTGATAGGCCTCTACCTTTTCTTTTTGATCAGCAGTAGTGATCTTTTCTACTAGTTCATGTTCAGGAGCCAATACCATAAAGGAAACACCGAAGATGGTATCAGGTCGAGTGGTGAATACTTCAATTTGATCTGTTGAGCTCTCAAGATCGAAGTTGATACTGGCACCCTTGCTCTTGCCAATCCAGTTTCTTTGAATGTCTTTCAAAGCATCTGAGAAATCGATCTGCTCCAGTCCTTGAAGCAATTTTTCTGCATAGGCTGTGATACGCATGCTCCATTGCTTCATTTTCTTTCTTTCTACCGGATGTCCACCCCTTTCCGATCTGCCATCCTTGATCTCATCATTGGCCAAAACAGTTCCCAAAGCAGGACACCAGTTGACAAAAGAGTCTGACTGGTAGGCCAGTCGGTGATCCATAAGGATCTCTGCCTTTTGATGTTCATCAAAGGAATGCCAGTCAGATGATTCAAATGAATATTCTTTTTCTGCATGCGCATTCAAACCCTTGCTGCCATTCTTTTCAAAATGGGAGATAAGGCTATCGATAGATTCTGCTTTGTCTGAGTCTTTGTTGTACCAGGAATTGAATAATTGGATAAAGATCCACTGCGTCCAACGGTAATATTCTGGGTCGGATGTTTTTACTTCCCTATTCCAATCGAAAGAGAAACCGATCAGATCTAATTGCCTTCTATAGGTTTCAATATTCTTTTCAGTGGTGACCTTTGGATGTTGACCGGTTTGAATGGCGTATTGTTCTGCCGGAAGTCCGAATGAATCGTATCCCATTGGATGCAATACATTAAATCCCTTTTGTCTTTTGTATCTGGATACGATGTCGGATGCGATATAACCTAAGGGGTGCCCAACATGTAATCCCGCTCCGGAGGGGTAGGGGAACATATCCAAAACATAGAATTTTGGTTTATCCTCATGGTCAACGGACTTAAAGGTTTGCTCTTTTTGCCAGTGCTCTTGCCAGCGTTTTTCTATCTCTGAAAAGTTATATTCCATCCGCTCTGAATAAGAGTGCAAAAGTAGGATTCTCATCTAATAAAAGCAGTTTCTAAGGGAGAATTGCTAGGAGTAAAATCACTGAAAACTAGTAGATAGAAATAGCAGAAATGATGAGATAAAGATCTGCACTGCTTCCCATCTTTGGTCTATCAATTAAATCCAATGAAGCATGAAGACCAATCGCATGATCATATTGATCAATAAGCTTGTTGAAACAAAAGAAGAAATAGATACCGGAGGAATAAGTGCCCAGAGTTTATTTAGATCATATCAGGAATCTCAAAATTATTCTCTTAGTAGGGATGATATTTTTATTGGAGCTGATGCTCATTATAACACAGTTATAGATAGATTAGAAGAGTTTGCCTTGCTTTCTCATTTGCGCCCTGGTTGTTTGGAAGTCATGTACTATTCAAGTTTTGCTAAAATAGAAGCGTTATTCAATTCTGATTATGAAGATCATTTACAGTTTTATGATCAATCTGCCAGTTATACCAATTTGATGAAAGTGCTGGATAAATTCCACAATCAATTTGAGTTGAAGTTCGTTCGCCCCCACTCAACCCATTCTTTTTTCCCAAAAAGAAATGATACAGAGAACAAAAGTCATGGAATAAGTTCAACAAGTCAGGCTCAATTGCGGTTGGCATAGAAATACTCATAAACAATGAATGATAAGAAGGATATTCAACTGACATTTGACAAGAAAAGGAGAGGAAGATTTTAGAGGTTTATATCGTTCAACATCTGATCTAGACTTTTGAGAAGGGCTTTCTTTCTATATCTTTAGCGGAAATCAATTATTAACTAATACAAGCTAAAATGAGCAGTTGGTCAATCACCCCAAATGAAGAAAATGAAGAACCCTTAACGGTAACGGTATCAGGTCCTTCATTTGTCAAAGTAAGTGTCATTGGAATTCTAGTTGATTATGGTGATCTGATTCCTTCCATGCAATCAGATATAGAAGAAGAATTGCCAAGTAACAATCAGCCAACAAATTCCGATCAAGTTTTAATTCAATATGTCCAAGAGGATGCTACAGGTGGCAACACTTCTGCTATCTATTCAGGAGCTGAGGTAGCTGATGTTGTATTTGAAGAAACTACAGATTATGATTATATCTGTGTCTTATATGATATAACTGATGTAGCCAATCCGGAAATAAAGCAAGCTAAAAGGTCGAAAGGAAAGCTGCATAAACCTTCAGGTACTGATCTGTAGTAAATTCCCTATGGGTATTAGATCCAGAGTTAGGCGACTTTTTGTCAAAAAGGTCTCTATTCGTCATTTATTGGGGATAGGTCTTTTTATCTATTCATTTTCAATTCTTGGTCAAGAGAAGGATGAAGCTCTATGGCAAAAGATCTCAGACATCTATTTGGAAGCCGATGAGTTGACCTATTCAAATATGGATAGCTCTATACTTTTGCTAGATAGTGCATTTTCAATGGTAGCTCTTCCTTATGATACTTCACGTTATGCAGATATGCTAGGGCTTAAAGGGTATAATTTTCAAGTTTTAGGGCATTATGATTCTTCCATGCACTATTACCTGAAAACCCTTCAGTTCAAGAGGCTTGTAAGGGATAGTCTTGGAATTTCTCACTCCTACATCTATATGGCCAATCTTAGCTATTTTCTAAATGACTATGATAACTGTAGATCATTTAGCAGGAAGAGTATTGAAGTTTTAAAAAGTATCCGGGCCAATGGAAGGCACTTCGCTAATTGTTACAATGTATTTGCACTAACTTATTTTGATCAGGATCAACTGGATTCGGCTCTCAAGTACTTTTTGATTGGATTATCCTATTTGGAGAATGATAGTATAGAAAGGGAAAGTGCATACACCTCTTTTTATGACAATATAGGTCAGATCTTGGAGGAGAAAGATTTGAAAGATGAAGCTATCGCATATTATAGAAAGTCTTTGAAAATCAGCTTATCCATGGGCTGGGTTGATGATCAATTGTGGACTTATAATCGTTTGATCCAGACATTTCTTAGTGAAAGAATGCTTGATAGTGCGAGAAAATATGTCAGCTTATCACGTTCTATATTTTCAAAGTCTGCCGATCGAGATATAAAAAAGGATATTGTTCAATCTGAAGCCATCTTTTATGGGAGTGTTCATCAATTGGACAGCATGAAGATGAAGCTAATTGAGTATTCTACACTTGCAGAAGAGCTGATTGAAGCCAGAACAAAAGCAAATATTCAAGAAATGGCTGCTAAGTATGAGCTTGAGCGAAAAGAAAGTGCACTGGCTATTGCAAAGGAGCATGCAGCTAGATTGAGACAAGAAACTAAGAACCAGAGGATATTGCTATTCTTTGCAGTGGTCGGATTAGTTGTATTGCTGCTTATTCTATTCTTCTTGAGGAAGTTCTATCATCAGAGGAGAAGAATGTCATTGATGGAATTAGAGATCAAAGACAATAAATTAGATGAATTAATGGCCTCTCAAGAGTCGAAGACCTATGCAGCAATGCTGAAGGGACAGCAGCAAGAGCGAGAGAGAATAGCAAGAGACCTGCACGATAGGCTGGGAGGAACCTTGGCTGCCTTGAAACATTCTTTAAGGAGTCCTGAGAATAAGATCAAAGAGGAGGATCTGGAGATCGTTGATCAGGCGGTGAAAGAAGTGAGGGATGTATCTCACAACCTGGCTAGCACTCAATTTGCAGATTTTGGATTGAGCGAGGCACTTGGGCAGCTTAAGTCTACCATTGAGAATGTTGGGGAAGTAAAGTTTGAGGTTTATTTGCACCCTTCAACTTCCAAGCTGGAGCAAAAGGTAACCATTGAACTATATCGAATTGTTCAAGAGCTATTGAGCAATACTCTAAAGCATGCAGATGCCAATGAGATCTCTGTGCAAACGAATTTCACTGAGAATATCTTTAATCTGATCTATGAAGATAATGGAAGAGGTTTTGACCCCTTCAAGGTTCAGAGAGGAATGGGCTTAGACAATATGAGAGCTAGAGTGAAAAAAATTGGTGGAGTTATGAATATAGATGCAGAAATAGGAAGAGGAACTATAGTGATAATTGAAATAAACCAAAAGTCATGATCAAAGTGGTAATCGTTGATGATCACAAACTATTCCGACAGGGACTAGGAGTGATGCTAGCTGCTAAAGAAGATATTGATGTAGTAGATAAGTACGAAAGTGCAGTTCAGTTGCTCAAGTTCTTGCCTCACCTTGAAGTAGATCTTATTCTCATGGATATAGATATGCCTGAAATGGATGGGATCTCAGCACTGGCTGAGGTATATAAGTTAAAGCCTGATGTGAAGACAGCTATATTGTCAATGCATCTAAACAGTAAAAAGATACAGGAGGCAGTGGCAGCAAAGACAAATGGGTATTTACTTAAAACTTCTAGTGATGAAGAAGTTGCTGAAGCAATAAGAGAGATCATAAAAGGGAACGATTACTTTGCTAAGGAAGCACAAGCAGAACTCATAGAAAGCTATCGGAAGCAAGATGATCCCGGATATGTTGAGCTAACTCCCAGAGAAAAGGATATTTTGAAATTAGTATGTCAAGAACTGAATTCTCAGGAAATAGCAAAGAAGCTATTTATCTCAGTTCACACTGCAGAAACGCATAGAAGAAACTTATTAAGCAAGACGGGTTGTAAGAACTCGGTGGGTTTGGTAAAGTTTGCTATGGAAAACAATTTGATCTAAGGTAAATAACGTAGGTATATACACTTATTTCGATGAAATTGGCAATTTGTGCAATTAATCAATGGATTTTATCGATATATTTGTATTGCGAACCTTAGTAAAAGTTGAACCTAGGAGTAACCAATTACGAAGCTTGTCATCTTTGCTTTTAGCGTTTGACACAATTTTTACTACACCTAGCCATCTCGTTATTCGAGATGGCTTTTTCTTTTTAGCTATTTCATAAAATACTCATTTATGAGTATTGACTTCAACTTATTGGATGAGGACTTTTATCCTGTACCTAGTGAAATATAAACCAATAGCTTGTCATCTACTGTGTATACTGGGTGTGAAACGGTTGGGGTTGTCTTAGACAACCCCTTCTTTTTGTCAGGAGTTGAGGTAATCTTTATTGGTCTGTTCGATCAAGTTCCAGATCTCGTCTTTTCCGGTCTTGGTTTGAGAGGATGTGGTGACCCAGGGGGGCATTACCTCCCATTCTTTTAACATGGCCTTTTTATAAGCAGCTAAGTTCTTGTTCAATGCAGAACTGCTTAGCTTGTCTATCTTGGTGAAGATGATCACAAAGGGGATCTGGTCTCTGCCTAATTGTGCCATGAATTCGAGGTCGATGCGCTGTGCCGGATGTCGACTGTCTATCAAGACAAAGGTGTATAGTAGGTTTCTCCTATTGATCAGATAGGATCTAATGAATTTATCCCATTTTGCCCTCTCTGATTTAGATGCTTTTGCATATCCATAGCCAGGTAGGTCTACTAAGTATATGTTTTCATTTACGATGAAGTGATTGATCAATTGGGTCTTTCCGGGTGTTGATGAGGTTTTAGCCAAAGCTTTCCTCTCACATAACATATTGATCAATGAAGATTTGCCAACATTCGACCTGCCTATAAAAGCATACTCGGGAAATTCAGGCTCGGGACATTTTTTAGGATCCGTATTACTGATCAAGAATTCGGCAGAATGGATCTTCATGCCTTAGATCTTCTTGCTTAGCCATTTGTCCAAGATCTCATTGAACTCCTTTGGATGTTCCATCATGGCTGCATGACCACATTTGTCGATCCAGTATAGCTCCGAATCTTGAAGGTGTTCGTGAAATTCCTCAGCAACTTCAGGTGGGGTGATTGAATCATTCTTCCCCCAAATTAAACAGGCAGGCATCTTGAACTTGTCTAGGTCTTTGGCCATATTATGTCTTATGGCAGACTTCGCCATTGCAAGGATCCTAATAAGTTTGTTCTTGTCATTAACGATCTTGAATACCTCATCTACCAGCTCGTCAGTTGCAACTGCCGGGTCATAAAAAGTAATGGCGATCTTTTTCCTCAAGTACTCCTTGTCATACAAACCTGAACTTCCTGTTAGCACCATGGAATGTACCTTGTCCGGAATGTCCAATGCACATACAAGAGCTATGTGGCCTCCAAGGGAGTTTCCCAATAAGGTTACGTTGCTAAGACCCTTATGATCAATAAATTTCTTGATATACTTTGCCATACTTCCCACGCTGGTCTTGATCAATGGCAGACTGTATAGAGGCATGATCGGAACGATCACTCTGTATTTATGAGAGAACTCATCAATTACCTCTTCGAAATTGCTAAGTGCTCCAAAGAGTCCGTGTAGAATAAGGATGGTGTGTCCTTCCCCTTTTTCAAGGTATTCGAACTTCCCTTCCTTCTTGATGTAATCTTGGTATTTCATAAGCGCGACTGAGCTCCAAAAATAGCAAATAAATCCAGCTTACTATATCAGCAATATTGTGAGCAATTCCACCATCTTTTTTGCTTTTCCCACCTTTCTATAAAATTCTGTATCTACTGTCATTGCTGTAAAATTCAAATAGGACAATCTCAAACCACTAGCTAACCCGTTGAAAGTTATCAACAAAGTGGTAAAAAGTGGTAAATTGTGGTAAAATTATCAATATTTTTACATCCAATTAGCTGAAACCTGCGCCAATTCAAGCATATGTCGAGCTTCATAGGAGAATTTGATTGTAAACTAGATGCCAAGGGTCGCCTGATGGTGCCCTCGGGTCTGCGCAAGCAATTGGATCCTGCGGCAAACGAAAGTTTCGTTCTGAACCGTGGCTTTGAGCAGTGCTTGGTGTTGTATCCAAAGAACGATTGGGAAAGGATCTCGGCCGAAGTGAATCAGTTGAATCAGTATGTCAAGAAGAACAGGGATTTCATTCGCTATTTCTACAGAGGGGCAACTGAATTGGGTTTGGATGGAACAGGAAGATTGCTTCTTCCAAAGCGGTTACAGCAGTATGCGGGAATAGAGAAAGAGGTTGTGCTCTTTGCTTATTCAGATAGAATTGAAGTGTGGGATAAGGATAGATATGAAGGCTTGTTGACTGATGAGCCGGAAGATTTTGCCAATCTGGCGGAAGAGGTTATGGGGGATAAGAGTAATGAGCAAGAGTAGTGAGCAAGAGGGTTAAGGTGAAAAATAAAATGAAAATAGGAGAGCAAATAGTATATGAGTGATAGGGAGTATCATGATCCTGCCTTATTAGAAGAGAGTCTTGATGGGCTCTCGATCAAAGCCGACGGTTGCTACGTAGATGTGACATTTGGCGGTGGCGGACACTCTCGCGCAATACTCGAACGGCTTTCTGATAACGGAAAGCTGTTTGCTTTTGATCAAGATCCTGATGCTAGAAGGAATGCAATTGAAGACCCTAGATTCCAGCTGATAGATCAAAACTTTTCTTTTCTCACCAACTATCTCAAGATGTATAAAATGATCCCTGTTGATGGGGTCCTCGCAGACCTGGGAGTTTCTTTTCATCAATTCGATGAAGCTGAAAGGGGCTTTTCCTTCAGATTCGATGGCCCGCTTGATATGCGAATGGATCGGAAAAGGGAGAAGACGGCTGCCCAGATCCTCAATGTGTATGCTGAGGAAGATCTGGCACTCTTGCTTAAGAACTATGGAGAGCTAAGACAGGCCAAGGCCATAGCAGCCAAGATCGTTCAGAGAAGGGCTGGTGCTGAGTTCAAAGAGATTGCCGACTTCAAAGAGATACTGAAAGGGTTCGTCCCTGAAAAGCATCTTCACTCTTTCATGGCTCAGGCTTTCCAGGCTTTGAGGATTGAAGTGAATCAAGAAATGGAAGTGCTTGAAAGTCTCTTGGAGCAGAGCAAAGAGGTTTTAGCTGAGGGTGGTCGAATGGTGGTGATCACCTATCATTCCTTAGAAGATAGAATGGTGAAGAATTACTTCAGAAGTGGAAATATTCATGGAAAGCAAGAAAAGGATCTCTACGGGAATCTTCTTCGACCATTTGAGCCAGTAAATAGAAAGCCCATTGTGCCTTCTCAGAATGAGATAAAAAGAAATAATAGGTCGCGCAGCGCCAAATTGAGAATTGCTGAAAGAGCAAAGAGTTAAATGAATAAGTTCAAAGAAACGGATGATGCTCCTTCAAAGGAGAAAAGAGCAGGAGTAAAAAGCTTGCTCACCGGTAGTTTCTTGTCGAAAGATAAGGTGGTAGAAAGTCTGCCCTTTATATTCTTTCTAAGCTTTCTTGCAATTGTCTATATCGCGAATGGCTACCAAGCGGAAAAACTGATCAGGAAGATCTACAAGACAAACAATGAGTTGAAGGAGATGCGCTCTGAATACATTACTACCAAGTCTGACCTGATGTACATTTCCAAGCAGTCGCAACTGGCTAGGTCTACCTATGAGTTAGGAATAAAAGAGCTGACCTCTCCTCCTAAAAAAATTGTACTCACCGAAGAAGAAATGGAGGCCTACCGAGATGAATGATCTGAAGAAGGACATAGCATGGAGGGTTTATCTGACTTACTTCTTAGTCTGCCTTTTCGCCTTGGCCATCTTTGTAAAAGCCGCCAGCATCCAACTCTTGGAGGGAGAAGAGCTCAAGAAGAAGGTGCAGAATCTAACTCTTCGTGAGATGAATATTGAGGCTGTTCGGGGGAATATCTACGCCACAGATGGCAGTTTACTAGCTACATCAGTGCCCATCTACGAAGTTCGCTTCGACCCGAATGCAGATGCGATCACTGAGGAGTTGTTCTATGAACATATCGATTCACTTGCCTGGCATTTGAGTAACCTATTTCAAGACAAGTCACTTTCCGCATATCGACAAATGCTGGTGAACGCCAGAAAGGAAGGGCAACGCTATAAGTTGATCCGAAGAAATGTGAAATATACTGAGCTGAAAGAGTTGAAGAATTTCCCAATATTCAGAAGAGGTAGGTACAAAGGTGGATTGATCTATATACAGCAAAACAAGAGACAGCGGCCATTTCAAGTCCTCGCAGCCAGAACCATTGGTTATGAAAGAGAGGGCGTTAGCCCGGTCGGACTGGAAGGTGCCTATAGTGAAGTTCTTAGCGGAGTAGATGGGAAAAGAATGATGCAGAAGATCTCAGGGGGCGTATGGATGCCTGTTGGAGATGAGAACGAGATCGAACCGGAAGATGGAAGAGATATCTATACATCCATTGATGTGAACTTACAGGATGTTGCAGAATCAGCTCTTTTAAAACAACTACAAAAGCACAAAGCAGATCATGGATGTGTGGTGCTGATGGAAGTGAAAAGTGGTGCCATAAAAGCCATCGCCAATCTGAAAAGGACAAAGGAAGGTAGTTATTACGAAGGCTATAATTATGCTATCGGAGAAAGTACTGAGCCAGGTTCAACCTTCAAGCTTCCTGCTTTGATCACTGCATTGGAAGATGGCTACATAGATATGGAAGATATCATTGATTGTGGCGATGGGAGCAAACAGTACTACGATCGAACCATGTTCGACTCCAACCATGATGATGGAGGTTGGGGCAAGATCACAGTTAAAAGGGTTTTTGAAGTATCATCCAATATTGGAATGGCTGAGATCATTAGTAGGGCCTATGCTCAAACTCCTCAAAAGTTCATTGATGGCCTAGATAAAATGGGATTGAGAAAGCCGCTGGGTATCGAGATCGCCGGGGAAGGGAAGCCATTTATAAAGAATACCGATCACGAAACCTGGTCAGGAATCTCATTGGCGTGGATGGCTCACGGATATGAGGTTCAACAAACTCCTCTTCAGATCCTCACCTATTACAATGCAGTTGCCAATGATGGTAAAATGGTCAAGCCGAAATTCGTTGAGAAGATCACTCAGGGAAGAAAAGTCGTAGAGGAAATTCCTACTACCGTTCTTAATGAGAAGGTGTGTTCCCAAGAAACCATTGATAAGGTAAAGATGGCTCTTGAGGGCGTGGTTGAAAATGGAACTGCATCCAACCTTCGAAATGCCGATTATAAGATTGCCGGAAAAACAGGAACAGCCCAGATCGCCAATAAGAACTATGGGTATAGTTATCAGTCAAGAGTGAGTCACCAGGCCTCATTTGTTGGCTACTTTCCAGCTGATAATCCACAGTATTCCTGCATTGTGGTGGTGAATGCTCCAAGTCAGAATGTGTACTACGGAAACCTGGTTGCCGGACCAATATTTAAAGAAGTGGCCGATAAGGTCTACGCCAACAGTCTTGAAATGCACGACCCACTAAAGAAGGCAAAGTCATATCTGGCAGCTTCTCCTATTCCCTATTCCAAGCATGGCAAGAAGAGCGATATCGAAAAGATATTCAGCGACCTCAATATACCAATGAGCTCCAAGGCAAAAGATGCTGATTGGATCGTAACTCAAACCGGTGATTCATCGGTGACCATTGCTCCTAGAGTAGTGCATGAAAGGTTAGTTCCAAATGTGGTAGGTATGGGACTTAGAGATGCCATTTTCCTCTTGGAGAATCATGGTTTGCAGGTAAAGGTTGAAGGTAGAGGAATGGTAAAAGAACAATCGATACTTCCGGGAAGAACGGTGAAGGAAGGGATGCAAATAAAGATACAACTGTCCTGATGAGAATATTGCAAAACATACTTTATGGTATTGCACTGCTTGATGTGAAAGGAGTGACAGATAGACCGGTGCGAGAGATCCAGTTTGACTCTAGAAAAGTTGAGTATGGCGATTGCTATATCGCTCAGAGGGGTACTCAGGTT
>JAUIGQ010000146.1 GCA_030429925.1 Bacteroidia bacterium
GTTGTAGGCAACACATTCTCCGGATGAATTAGATCTGCCAGCTTGTTCAATCTTTCATCAGGCACTGTGATGACTCCAATATTTGGTTCAATAGTGCAAAAAGGAAAATTGGCCGACTGGGCCTTTGCATTCGACAAACAATTAAAAAGTGTTGACTTACCAACATTGGGTAATCCAACGATTCCGCACTTTAATCCCATAGCTTGAATTTGGCCGACAAAGTTATTCATTCTTGCTGCTACTTTTCTTCGGAATATCTTATTAAATTTTATCAACATGCCATTCTCATTCCTAATGAATTCAATTACTTTTGGAGCTCAGATGATCTCAAGCCAATGCCCGAAATCCAAGAACTAGAACGAATTGCCACCCAAGTCAGAAGAGACATTGTAAGAATGGTACACAGCGCCTCATCCGGTCACCCCGGAGGCTCGCTAGGTTGTGCTGATTTCTTTACAGCTCTTTACTTTGAAATTTTAGATCACAATACCAACTTCAATATGAAAGGAAATGGAGAGGATCTATTCTTCCTATCCAATGGTCATATCTCTCCTGTATGGTATAGTGTATTAGCAAGAAGTGGGTATTTCCCGCTAGACGAATTAGCAACTTTCAGAAAGATCAATACAAGATTACAAGGTCACCCAACTACTCATGAGGGTTTGCCCGGTGTTAGGGTGGCAAGCGGATCACTAGGCCAGGGACTTTCAGTGGCTGCAGGTGCTGCTTTGGCGAAGAAATTAGATGGTGATAAGAAGATCATTTATACTCTTCATGGAGATGGAGAATTGCAAGAAGGGCAGATCTGGGAGGCAGTAATGTTTGCCGCACATCAGAAGATAGACAATCTTATTTCAACAGTAGATTGGAATAACCGACAGATAGATGGAGATGTAGAGGATGTGCTTTCTTTAGGAGATCTACGAGCAAAATTCGAAGCTTTTGGCTGGAAGGTAATGGATATGGAAGGCAATAATATGTCTAGTGTTGTTAGCACCCTTAAGGCAGCAAAAGCTGAATGTGGCAAAGGAAAGCCGATCATGATCCTCATGAAGACAGAGATGGGTCAAGGTGTAGATTATATGATGGGAACACATAAATGGCATGGTGTGGCTCCTAATGACGAGCAAAAGGATATTGCTTTAGCACAGTTGGAAGAAACTTTAGGAGATTATTAAAAGGAATGGTTATTGAGTTCAAGGGCCAACATTTCAATAAAATGAATTCATGAGATCATTGAAAACAATTTTCAGCTCCCTTTTACTGCTGGCCTTTTTCGCTTCATCAAACATAGCAAGTGGTCAATCTGAACCACAGAAAACTAGAATTCTTTTTGTACTGGACGGCTCCCAAAGTATGTACGCTCGTTGGGAGAACGGACAGAAGATGCAAATTGCCACCAGGCTCCTTCGAAAACTGGTCGATAGTTTGAAATCAGCAGAAAATGTTGAATTGGCCCTAAGAGCATACGGACACCAATCCAGTGTAACTCCCCAAGGAAGGAATTGTAAAGACACCAAGTTAGAAGTACCATTCGGACCTACCAATCACGAAAAGATCAAGGATAGACTGCAAACGATCCGACCCAAAGGAACCACTTTGATCGCCTACTCCTTAGAACAAGCAGCAAATGATTTTCCTGCTTGCGGTAACTGTAGAAATGTGATCATACTTATTACTGATGGGATAGAGGAATGTGATGGTGATCCCTGTGCTGTTTCATTGGCATTGCAAAAGAGAGGAGTGATCTTAAAGCCCTTTGTTATTGGGTTAGGACTAGATCCGTCTGTTATGGATGCTTTCAAATGTGTGGGAAACTTTTATGATGCGAAGGACGAAGCAACCTTCAAGCAAGTATTGGGAATTGTGATCTCCCAAGCTTTGAATAATACCACCACCCAAGTTAACTTATTGGATGAGCTCAACAAACCAACAGAAACCAATGTACCAATGACCTTTTACGATCACTTTTCAGGTCAGGTAAGATACAATTTCGTTCATACAATGGATAGCAGAGGAAATCCTGATACGATTCCAATTGACCCCCTTGGTACCTATGACCTGACAGTTCACACAATTCCGGAGGTTGAGAAAACCGACATCGATATTATTCCAGGAAAACACAATGTAATAGCAGTAGATGCTGCTCAGGGCGATCTTGAATTAAAGATGGGTGGTTATAATGAATATGAGGATCTAAAAGTCCTGGTGAGAAAGAAAGATGAAACTGACATTCTCGTGGTTCAGGACTTTAATCAGAAACAAAGATACTTGACCGGCCACTACGATCTAGAGATCCTTACTTTACCCAGAACTGTTGTAGAGGATGTGAATGTTGCCCAAAGCAGAACAACCACTGTTGAGATCCCACAAGCAGGAATTGTAACAATAAGTCTCCCAAGCAAAGGAATTGGAAGTATATTACTTGAGAATGGAGACAAATTAGAATGGGTTTGTAATCTCTCTGAACTTAATACTAGAGAATCAATCGTATTACAGCCGGGCTATTATAGAGTTGTATACAGACCTCTCAATGCCAAGCAAAGTATCTATACAAAAGAAGAATCTTTTAAGATCACATCAGGACAAAGTACTCAGGTTAAATTATAAAAGCATATGTCAAAACTCACTTATAGCGAAATGAAAGATACCAGATCAGGATTTGGTGATGGATTGTTAGAATTGGGAAGAAAAAATCCTGATGTTGTTGCACTTTGTGCTGATCTAACGGGATCCTTGAAAATGAATGCTTTTGCTGATGAATTCCCAGAGCGATTCTTTCAAGCGGGAATTGCAGAGGCTAATATGATGGGGGTAGCAGCAGGATTAGCAATTGGAGGAAAAATACCTTTCACCGGCACTTTTGCCAATTTCTCTACCGGAAGAGTTTATGATCAGATCAGACAATCCATTGCCTATAGCGGTAAGAATGTAAAAATCTGTGCTTCGCATGCCGGACTTACACTTGGAGAAGATGGAGCTACTCATCAGATCCTCGAGGATCTAGGAATGATGAAGATGTTACCCGGCATGACAGTTATCAACCCTTGTGATTATAATCAGACCAAGGCAGCAACCATAGCAATAGCTGAGCATGACGGACCTGTTTATTTGAGGTTTGGAAGACCAAAATGGCCGGTTTTCACTGATCCGGATCAAAAGTTCGAGATAGGAAAAGCTCTTAAAATGAGAGAAGGAACTGATGTAAGTCTATTTGCAACCGGACATTGTGTTTGGGAGAGTTTAAAAGCAGCTGAAGAATTAGAAGAAAAAGGAATTAGTGTAGAGGTAATCGACATACACACCATTAAACCTTTAGACGAAAAAGCAGTCTTAGAATCAGTTGCCAAGACTAAAAGGGTAGTAAGTGCAGAAGAACATCAGATCAATGGAGGCTTAGGTGAAAGCATTGCCGGACTGCTGGCAAGAGAGCTTCCTTCTCCAATGGAATTCATTGGTGTTAACGATAAGTTTGGTGAGAGCGGAAAGCCTAATGAGTTACTTGAGAAGTATGGATTAGGATCTGCTTCTATTGTCAAGGCGATCCAAAAACTAGTTGATAGAACATAAAACAGACTGCTACCCTAAAGATTCATAAATATTGAAAGATAGGGAGCTCATTCGTTTATTTTTTACAGAAGGAAAGCAGAATTCTGCTTTTCGCCTGATCATCCAACGCTATTCTGAAAAGCTTTACTGGGGAATCAGAAGGATCGTCATTTCACATGAGGATGCCGATGATGTATTGCAAGATACATTGATCAAGATCTATAAGAATCTGCACAATTTTCAAGAGAGATCATCACTCTTCTCATGGATGTATCGAATTGCCATCAATGAAGCACTTAGCTTCGTAAAGAAGTATCGTAACAGGCAATTTGAAGACCCGATAGAATTTGCAGAAAACCTAAGAGCAGATCCCTACTTTGATGGAGATGAAAGCTATGAACAGCTGCTCATAGCTTTGAAAGAGTTGCCTGAAAAACAAGCACTTGTATTTCAATTAAAATACTTTGACAACCTCAAATACGAGGAGATCTCTGAAATTTTAGGTGTCACCATTGGGTCACTCAAGGCTTCCTATCATCATGCAGTAAAGAAAATTGAATCAAAAATCGAAGCAGATTAAACCTTTTGGTTTTAATTCATTCTAAGTAGTAGTGCAAGTCAAATGTTGGATCTAAATAAAATTCGTCAGCAAGAACCCTTCAAAGTACCTGAGAAATATTTCTCAAGTATGGAAGATAGGGTTATGGAACGTATTCAGCCCAGGAAGGAAGAAAACAAGATCAATTGGATCGATAGGATCGTTTATCAATTGCAGTTGAGATTCAGCATTCCCTCCATCATGGTAACAGCACTTGCTCTAATTGTTATCTACATTTCTTTGGATCAGGAAAGGGAGAAATTGGTCTTTAGCGATCAAGAGATCAAAAACTTCTTGCTTGAGGAATATGATGAAAGTACTGAAGCTCAGATTCTCGCTTTGACCATAGAGCCTACAGAAGAGTTGATCCTAACTGATGATGACTTAATTGAGTATTTAGATGAAGACAATATAGAACTCGAACTAATTGATGAATATTTACCTTAAAACCCAAATAGAATGAAAAGACTGAAAAATATATGTATTGCAATCTCTTTATTGGTCAGTGCAATTCCAGCAATAGCACAAGATTCCGAAGCAGATGAAAGAAGAGAACTAATGGAAAAATTGCGTCATGAATATATAATGGAGCGTATGGAACTTACTCAGGAGGAAGAAAGTGAAATGAGAAAGATCCGCTCTGAATTTGAGGCTAAAATGGAATCTCAGAGAGAAAAACAAAGAGAAGAAATGAGAGAATTAAGGTCAAACCTTCGTGAGAAAAGAGTTTCAGAGGAAGAACTAACAGAAGAAGAAGCAAAGAAGGCCCTAATGGAGAAGCTAATGATGGAGGAAGAAAGGATCAAAATGGAAAGATCATACACTGAAAAAATGATCGCAGCCATCTCTGCCAAAAAAACAATGGAATACAGAAGACTCGAAAGAGAATTCAAAAAGGAATTATTGGAAATGCTTCAAGACGAAGAGAAGCAACATCAAATGAGAAAGGAGCTAATTGAAAGAAGACGCCAAGAAATGAGAAGCAGGCAAAGGGGCGCAGAAGAATAGGATCAAATATAATAGAAACAGGCAGCCGGAAAGTCATATAGTTGGCATTCCGGCTTTATTTTATAATTCTGTCAAGCACACTCTTCTTTCAACTAAATTTGCTCTGTGAGCAGCTCAAAAGAATTCTTTATTAGCCACCTGGCACAGACTACCGAGTTTCCCTTTGCCATTGAAATTGTTTCTGCAGAAGGATCTTATTTGAAAGATATCAATGGTAAGAAGTACTTAGATCTTATTTCAGGAATAGGGGTAAGTGCTCTAGGGCATTCTAATCAAAGGGTCAATAAGAAGTTAAAAGAACAGATCGACAAGCATCTACATGTGATGGTGTATGGTGAAATGATCCAATCATCACAAAATGAGCTTGCAAAGGAACTATTGAAAACCTTGCCTTCTGAACTTGATAGTTTTTACTTCCTTAACTCCGGCACAGAAGCCAACGAAGCTGCTCTCAAACTAGCAAAAAGAGCTACTTCTAGGTATAAGATCATAGCTTTTAAAGGTAGCTATCACGGCAGCACCCATGGCTCTCTCAGTGTAAGTTATGGGGAGCATAGAAAACAAGCATTTAGACCATTGCTTCCGGCAGTGGAGTTCATTGAAATCAATAGAAAAGAACAACTCAAGCAAATAGACGAGGAAACTGCGGCAGTCATTTTGGAGACAATACAAGGTGATGCCGGAGTAAGGATTGTGGAAAAGGAGTACTTAAAAGCACTGAGGAATAGATGCAATGAAGTTGGAGCTTTGCTCATTTTAGATGAAATCCAATGCGGAATGGGAAGGAGTGGCAGTATGTGGGCTTTTCAGGCTGCCAATATTGTTCCTGAT
>JAUIGQ010000013.1 GCA_030429925.1 Bacteroidia bacterium
TCCAATTGACTTTCTAACAGAAGATCCGGATGTAGAAAAGTTGATCAAGGGAATGTATAAGAATTCGAAGTTCGCTTCTGAAAAGGATCTTCTTCCCATCTTGGAGTCAGGAGATTGGAAAAAGATCTCTTCATTGAAAGAAGACCCGGCCTTTATGTACATGAATGAATTCTTTGATATCTATTATGAGAAGATCAGACCGGAATATACTAGATTGTCCAATCGAATAGATTCAATGAATTCGATCTATGTAGAAGGACTTAGAGAGTTTGTACCTGCCAATTATTATCCTGACGCCAACTCAACCCTTAGGCTGGCTTATGGCAAGGTAGAGGGGTATTCCAATCACGACGGAGAGGTTTATTCCTTCTTCACAACTGCAGATGGTATCAAACAAAAGTATCAACCTGGTCATGCTGATTTTGACCTGCCTGAAAGGCTTGTTGAACTGATCGATAATCAAGATTTCGGTCCCTATGCAGATGAAGATGGAAGTTTGCATGTTTGCTTTGTAGCATCGAATCACACAACCGGAGGAAACTCCGGTAGCCCTGTAATCAATGGAAATGGTGAGCTCATCGGACTGAACTTCGATAGGAATTGGGAAGGAACCATGAGTGACATCAATTATAATATTGATCTATGCAGGAATATCTCTGTAGATATTCGATATGTACTCTTTGTGATCGATAAGTACGCCAATGCTACTCATCTGATAGAAGAGATGGACATAGTTCAATAAAGAGGAGCAGAACTTTCAATGAATTCAAAAGAGGATATTGTCAAAGATTGGTTGCCGCGTTATACGGGAACAGAGCTAAATGAATTTGGTGAGTATATTCTTCTCACCAATTTCTCTTTATACCTCAAGCTCTTTTCAGAAGAGTTCAGTGTTCCCATCAGGGGTGAAGAAAATCCAATGCAAACTGCTTCAGCCAATGGCATAACGATCATCAATTTTGGAATTGGAAGCGCAAATGCCGCCACCATCATGGACCTTCTAACGGCTATCATGCCCAAGGCGGTTCTTTTCTTAGGGAAGTGCGGAGGATTAAAGAAGAAGACACAGATTGGAGATATGATCTTGCCTATAGCCGCCATTAGAGGAGAGGGGAGTAGCGATGATTATTTGCCACCGGAAGTTCCGGCCTTGCCTTCTTTCCGTTTGCAACGCTCAGTTTCTTCTATGATAAAGAAGCATAAATTGGATTATTGGACAGGAACCGTTTACACAACGAATAGAAGAGTTTGGGAGCATGATGAGGAGTTCAAGAACTATATGCGTGAGATCCGCGCAATGGCCATTGATATGGAAACTGCTACCATTTTTTCAGTGGGCTTTGTCAATGAGATCCCCCATGGTGCACTTTTATTGGTTTCGGATAATCCGATGATCCCCGAGGGAGTAAAAACTTCAGCTAGTGATAAGAATGTGAGCAGCAATTACGTTGAGGCTCACTTAAAGATCGGAATTGATGCTTTATTGGAATTGAAGGATTCAGGGGAATCAGTGAAGCATTTGAGGTTTGATGAGGAATGACTTTTCCTTTTTCTCAACTATCTAGAAATTTGCTTTCAAGCCTATGTTGAATGCTCTGGGCATTCCCGGACGCAATCCTGCAGGTCTTCTGGCCACCATGTAAACCTGATCATTTAGATTGGTGGCACTACCAAATAGAGAAATATTCTTGTGAAGATTGTAATTGGCACTGGCATCGATCACAAAATAGTCGTCTGTTCTTTCACTCTGTCGAATTTCCCCTTGTCCGGGAGCTGTTCTCATCTCATCCATGAATCTACCACTAAGGCTCAAACTGAACTTGTGATGTTCAAGTGATAGAATAACTGTCAGCTGATTATGGGCCAGGTAGGGAAACTCATCACCTGCAACCACTGTTCCCCATCCTTCAAAGTCACTACTGAAATCATTTTGAAAGATCGCATCGGTGTAGGTATATACTATGCTCAAGGGTAAACTAAAGGCACTTTGTTGATCAAAGGCCAACAAATCATAGCTCATCTGCAATTCCAATCCTTTGGTTTCAACTTCGCCTCCGTTGTATAGGTCCCCTGATCCGGCTCCTCCTGAAGCTTCCAAGTCGGTTCCCAACAGATTGCTATAATCATTGAAGAAGATCACCGCTTGGGCAGATAAAGCGTTCTTTGTATAACGTGTTCCCAATTCATAGTTGATACTCTCTTCAGGCTTTGTCTCTTCTCTTGAACCTGGAGGAGCAAAACCTTTGTGCACTCCCGCAAATGAGCTGAGGTATTTGCTAAATTGATAATCCATTCCAATTCCCGGAATAAAAACATCAATTGTATTGCTTCGCTCACTGAGATCTACTCCTGTTCTTTCAGGATCTTTTTTACCATAGTCCTTTCTAATTGCTTGAATGTGTTCATGTCTAATTCCAGGAATAGCGGTAAACTTACCAACCTTCAGCTTGTACTGAAGATAAGTAGCTAGAGCGTCTGCAGTTTCAATTCTGTTGCTTTCCGTTCCGCCTATCCCAGCTTTGGTTAGTTCCATCACACCATTATCCATAGCATATTCATCAACCCATTGAAAACGATCGATCTCATCTTGGTGATAGCGGATACCCAATTGAGTCTGATGCGCGATCTTACCGGTCTTGAAATCGAAGGTTAAAGCAGTTTGAACTCCTTGTGCATAATAGCTTCTATTGTTGGCCTTCACAAATAGCGCATCATCAAAGGTGCTGCTACTTCCGCCTAGAATATCATAAGCATCGTTGTATTGATTCGGATCCTCCAATAAAGTAGAAATGCTGGTTGTACTTCCGCTGCTATCTTTTACTTTATCCAATTTGTACCAGTTTCTTTTAAAATCACTTCTATAGGCAGTGGTAGTGATGTTCAAGAACTTGGATAGTTCAATGAAGTGAGTTAAGGAGTATTGAGATTGTTCTGTATTCATCTGATCTTCTTGAGAAGCAGCATACCTTCGATAAGGAGTTTTCTCAAAGTCTTTTTCTGTTAAACCCAAATAGGTCTCATTGGAAGTTTCTATACTCTGCCCTATTTTGAAAGTGAGCGATTGATAGATCTTCGCATCCGCATTGCTGTTAATACGAACCTTTGCCAGATAGTCTTGCTTATCGAAACCCGTATTTCCGCCACCATCCAAGTCCTTGAATCCATCAGAACTATATTGGAAGGTTTCAACCATATATCCAACATTTTCGTGTGAATTCCCTACGAAAGCATGTAGATTTCTTCCTCCAAAACTTCCACCAATAAGATTAACTCTTCCTCCAAACTCATTGGGGATCTGTGTTGAGATCAAGTTGATAGCTCCGCCTGTTGTATATGGTCCGTATTTGATCTGACTACTTCCTTTTAAGATCTCAACTCCTTGCATTCTACCAATGGTTGGAAAATAGTAAGCAGCAGGAGCAGCATAGGGGGCGGGAGCCATAAGGATCCCATCTTCCATTGCTGTAATCTTTGAACTTCGCTCAACACCAGTTCCTCTCAAGCCGATGTTTGGACGAAGACCAAAACCATCTTCCTCCTGAATATTCACACCGGGAACAGCTCTAAGGGTTCGACTTACATCCGTATAACTGAAGCGTTCCAATTCTTTGGGTGTAATATAATTGACCGATCCAGGTATGTCCTTTAATCCTTTATTTCCCTGGGTCATAATGGTCACTTCCGGAAGAATGGATACTGATTCCAACAAGATGAAGTTCGACTTCAATACTTCACCTTCATTCAATTCAATCTCCCTCTTCTGTTTTAGATATCCAATTGAAGAAACTACCAAGGTATATTTTCCGGGAGGGATGTTTTTGATCGAGTATTTACCATTTCCATTACTTGAAGTTCCATATGAAGTGTTCTCCAAATAAATAGATGCACCGGGAAGTGAATTGATACTGTCTTCTTGTAGGATACTACCTTCTATACTTGCATTCTGAGCTGAGATAGATTGTAAACTGAATAGACTCGCTGTAAGGATAATGAATAGTGTTCTCATCTAAATAGTACTTGAAGGCGGTTTTTAATTTCAGGGCAAACTTCTTATTTAGAATGAGTCTAAACAATACCCTGTTGAGGGTAATTTTTAGTTGAATTTCTTTGAACGACATTAAATTGGGATCGTATGAACAATAAGCTTAAATACTTTGACTTAAGAATTTGTCTTGCCTTCTTTGTAGTTGTATTTGCAGGAACATTCCTACATGAATTGGGTCATTACGTTGTTGCCAAGCAGTACTATCAAGAAGTTGATCTATATCTGGACCATGTGAGCTATGAAAGACTTATAGAACCTGGTGATCGTTTCTTTAAGCATTCAATTACGATTCTAGCCGGACCTATCTCCTCGAATTTGATCAGCTTGATCGGCATGGGTATTTTGCTTTTCTCACCATTGCCAAAACTCGAGCAAAGTCGTTTTCCTTATAAATCCTTTATAGCTGTTATTGCATCCCTCTTCTGTTTGCGTTCCATGCTTATTGGAATTTTCCTTCTCAGTGGCATTCACCATTTACAGCAGGATGAATATATCGTATTGGTGCAAGGTTTTGAATTGAACCGGATTCTTGTTGGTGGAGCATTGGTGGCTTTTGGACTTATTCTTTCGTCAGCAACAATGATTCTTGGGGTGGAACGGACCTACCGGAAAGACTTTATGCTTAATGCCTCAGTTGGGATGTTTTTGGGATTCCTGCTCTTGTTGCAATTTTAGCTGACGCAAAAAAAAGCCCCTTCGATCTCTCAAAGGGGCTCTTGATATATTGTTGATTTCTATTACTTCACGATCGTCATCTCATCCACTAGATGCTTAGCACCTGCAAATTTGTCGATGATGAAAAGTGTGTATCTGATATCCACTCCAATAGTTCTTTGCAATTCTGTTTCGAAGGCAATATCTCCACTCATAGCTTCCCAGTTTCCGTCGAAAGCTGTCCCGATCAATTCTCCTTTTCCATTGATCATTGGAGAACCTGAGTTACCACCGGTGATGTCATTGTTGGTAATGAAGTTCACTACTAAGTTTCCATCCTTATCCGCGTACTGACCGTAATCTTTATCCTGGATCAAGGTCTTCAACTTTTCTGGAACAACGAATTCATGATTGTTTGGATCCTCTTTTTCCAGGATACCTTGAGCGGTTGTGATGTAATCGTACTTCACCGCATCTCTTGGAACGTAATCTCCAACTTGTCCGTAAGTTACTCTCATGGTTGAATTAGCATCAGGAGCAATACTCTTGTCCTTGTTCATCTCTAACCATCCTTTGACAAATAATCTTTCAGACCTTGCCAAACCTTCTTCTTTCGTGCCGATCATCGGACGAACTTCCTGGTAGTAGTGATTCAACACTTCCTTCATAATGGTATAGATAGGATCCTTATCAATTGATTTCGCCTTAGGACTGTTCAAGAAATCAGCAGTTACCTTCTTATCGGCAAACAAAGTCTTGTCGTAGACAGATGCTGCCATTTTGTTGTAATCTCCTTTGAATTTAGAGATCATTTCTTTCACCTTAGAAGGCTGAGTGCCGGCATCTATATCCTTGTGATAGGCTTCGATCATAGCAGCAAATACTCTCTGATCGATGGCCTTGCTGTAATCTTTGTAATGATCATCCAATCCACCTTTCAACCTCTCGATCTCTTGGTCGATCTTGGCTTGATCTTTCTCTTCAGCCTCAAGTAAACTCTTCAGATTTGAGAACTGTCTTGAGTAAGCAATGGCCTCAATTCTAAAGATGGCTTCATTCAGATAAATTCGCAATCTGTTTACTTCTTTGAGCTCGGAATAGGCTGTTTCAAATCCTTCCAATACACCGGAATAAAGTTCCTTTCTATCAGCATCCTTATCTACCCATGCTTGGAAAGCATCTTCTTGAGCTTTCTTCTTATCGTAAACCTTTAATCTCTTCAATCCGGCACTCTGACCTTTGAAGTATTTCCAATAGTTCGAAATAGAAGCATGCTTTGAAGCATAAGCAATTCTGGTAGCTTCGCTTTTTGCCATCTCATCTTCGTAGATGTCCAAAACTTGTCTTCTCAACTTAACATAGGTAGGTTGTCTTGTCTCTAATTCATACTTGATACCTGCTGAGGTCAAGAATCTATCTGTACTACCCGGGTATCCAAAGATCATTGAGAAATCTCCTTCCTCAACTCCTTTCAAAGAGATCGGCAAATGATGCTTAGGCTTGTAAGGTACATTGTCTTCAGAATATTCTGCAGGTTTGTTGTCCTTATCCGCATATACTCTGAATAGTGTGAAGTCGCCAGTGTGTCTTGGCCACATCCAGTTGTCAGTATCTCCACCGTATTTTCCGATAGAAGAAGGAGGAGCTCCTACCAATCTTACATCCGGATAAGTTTCATAAACAAAAAGGAAGAACTGGTTTCCATTGAAGAAACTCTTCACATTCACATCATAATCAGAATCACCTTTGGTTTCTTTTTCCAAGGAGTCAGAGATCATCTTGATGGTCTTGGTTCTTTCCTCAAAACTCATCTCCTCATTCAGCTGAGAATTGATGGCCTCAGTTACATCTTCCATTCTCACTAGAAAGGAAACTGAAAAACCGGCTTTCAGTTCATCGGATTTCTTCATTGCCCAGAATCCATTATCTAGGTAATTGTGTTCTTCAGAACTATGTTGTTGGATCACTCCAAATCCACAGTGGTGGTTGGTTAGCATCAATCCTTGATCAGAGATCATTTCTCCGGTACAGAATCCTCTACCCAATCTTACAATGGCGTCTTTAAGACTGGAATTATTGACCGAGTAGATCTCCTCGGCTGTCAGTTCCAATCCCTTCTTCTGCATGTCAGCGTAGTTCAAACGCTTGACAAACATTGGAAGCCACATTCCTTCATCTGCTCTCACTGGAGCAAAAGCAAGCATAAAGCCCGCAATTAATATAGCTATCTTCTTCATCATTAAATTTTACAGTTAAACGAGCCCAAAAATAGCCTTTCTTCTCTATTTGTTAAAAAATGAGTTGTTGAATGGAAAAAGTGGAGGATTAACGGCTTGTTCAGTAGACCTTTTCTCCTTTGTCCAACCATATTCCCCACATTTTGCTGTAGGCATGGACCTTCTTGGTGGAACGATTGTTCGAGTCGACAATGGGCTTGCCTTGATTTACCCACTCAAAGATGCCTCCATATAAGTTCTTCACATCTTTGAATCCTTTAGCCTTTAGCTGCTCGGCGATCTTTTCACTCCTATACCCAACTGAGCAATATACGATCAAGGGTTTATGCTTGTCTATCTTCTCCACAGCAGTGAGGTCCAGTTGCTCATATCCCACCCATTTGGCTCCCTCAATTCTGCTTACCTCATACTCTTTGTATTCTCTGCTATCAATAAAAACAGCTTCTTCTAATTTGGCTGCTTCCTCAACACCTATCTCCTCAACTGAGTGTGAGAGAAGAGTGCCAAGCATTATATCATATGTTTTACTATTCACTTTTTGTCCCATGATAAAGCTCAGGTTCATTAGCTGGATCACTATTAAAAAGAGCAACCTATTCATAATAGTTATTGAGGTCTAGTGTCCAATCGTATTCTTCAAATTCTATTGTTGCATCAGACTCTTTTGGCAATACCTCATAGCGGATCAAAGTACTTCTTATGCCATTGGTTCCTCCAAAATCGCCTCTGAACCAGGAAAAGATAGAAGTTGTATGGACCTTGTTCTCCACCTTATTGTAGGTGGACACTCTCTTCAAAAAGTTTCTTGCAACAGTGTTTACCTTTTTCTCATAGTTTTCCGCATTGTATATTGCTACGGGCGGACAGCTTTTTGCGCCGCAATTCAAAGCGAAGTGGATACGTTCATCGACCTCACCCAATCTGAATTTAGCCTCGAAATCCGGCGCCACGGGATTTTTGATATAGCCTAAGGAATATTTCCAGGTTGACCTTCTCAAAATTCCATGCTCAACATCATCAAAGCTCAGTTTCCTGCCGGCAACTGTGAAGGATGAATTGGAGAAGAATTCTGACCTATCTTCGTATAAAGTAGGGTCATTTTTTAGTTGATACAGAATGAATGCGTTATAGATATTGATCCAGAATGCTTTCTTGGCCGATGGGTTTTTAAGGTATTTATGCAGACTATCAGCCGGAATATTTTTGATCTTGCTTACTTCGGCCTTTACCTCTTTTCCTTCCATATTCTTTTTCAAGAACTCAGCTGAAAGTTCAACATAATCAGTTTTGTCAATAGACTGAGCTTTATATGGACTGAATGTTCCAATTGATATGAAAAGCAGAAAGGTTAACTTTTGTAGTTGATGCATGATCAAGTGAACTATTTAGGGGCCAAGCCAAAGGATGCCCTGATCCTGTATATTTCCTTCATCAAGGTTTGTAGCTCATTGAATGTTTCTTTGTTCCTTCTCAATCTCATCAATCTGATAGTTGATCTGATATAATGGGTATGCTCTCTAAACCACATATAAAATCTCAATGCCTGGAAGGCTAGAACGGGGTAGAGGATAGCTATCCAATGATATTCAAGAAGGTAGATCATCAATCCAAAATGCATGAACATCCAAAGCAGGGTGTTCACTACGATCCTAACAGATGCGTAAAACTCTTCCAATTTTACAGTGCTATCAGTGATCCATTTGCCTAGCAAAAAGGGTAGAATATTGATCACTAAAGCCACTAGTGCTAAAGGTGCCAATAGGATCCATATCAGAATTTGCGATAGATCTAATCCCTTGTTCACCTTTAGCTTTCTGAAATTCAACTTGTATTGCTCAAGGATCCTATTCGCTTTCTGACAGTCTTCTTTGAGTCTGCTTGCTTGAATAGGATGTAGCTCTTGCATTTTTCTCAAGACTTTGGCGATCAATATCTTTCTGGAAAGAGAATTCTCCCTAAAGCTGCTGTCCATCTCACTCAAAGCTCTAAATTCCAACTCATTGGATGGTTCCACTTCAATGGTGTGGTCTTGAAGCTCTTTGTAGATCTGTTGGTTTAATTCTCTGATGGCCGTATGAGGATGCGAATACCCATTTAACCAATCGTTATTGATATTTATGTTGTCTCCGTTGGCGATCAATACCTTACTTCTAAATTCTTTGGGTCGATCATAGTTGATGCCAATATTGGCGATCTTGATGGATGATCCCGGCTTTTCCTTGAAGTATTCAAGAATGATCCTTCCCAATCCTTTTTTAAGAGGACGAAGCTTCATGTCCATCACACTGATGCCTTCCACAAATATCAATAAGGCTCCATTCTCTGCTAGTATCTTAGAGCTTTCATTAAAAGTTTTTTTGTTATTAGATAGTTTCTCCTTGCCTTCTTGTTTTCTATAAATGGGAATCAGGTTCAATTGTCTTAAAATGTAATTCGACCAAGTAGTATTGAACACATCAGAACGCGCCAAAAAGTGTAAAGGCCTATCGATCAAACAAGCGATGATCAAAGCATCTAAAAAGGAGTTGGGATGAGTGGCTGCAATAAGCAAAGGCCCTTTTTTGGGAACTTTTTGCAGGTCGGCCTTGATCTGAAGATAATGTACACTCAGACTGCGGCGCATGATCCATTGCAGTATTCTATATAGCATTATCTCAGTTTATAATAATCAAAATTAGCATCCTGATAATTTACGATCCTAAGATCATCCACCAAAGTAGACGATTGGTGAGGGTTCCAAAAGTAGATAAGTAGATCGTCTTCTTTCTCTGCGATCAAGGGTAAAGCATAAACAAATAAGAATTGATACCAGTTGTCCTTTGAATAATAGAATTGTGTATCAAATGCCCGCCAATCAATTGTTTCACCATTTCTCTCAATTGCAATTACTAGTTTAATGGAAGAAGTATCCTCTGAAAACAATTTTGCTTCTACATTGATCCAGTCAGGAGATGTGTTAAAAACATTAGCAACCTTCGATTTAAATGTTAAGGAGTAGACTTCCTTTTCTCCAATGTAATAACTATTTGGTGCCGAGTAAAAGATGCTGTCATTCATTGAAGCACCATTGACCTCCCAACCCTTCTCACCTGCCTCTGCCATAAAAGTGCTTTCTCTTCTTTCATTTCTATCAGACCTTTTTAACAGAAGAACGTCAGAATTAAAATATCTGTGATGTGCAATCACTTCGGGAAATTGGATCTTGGCGATCTCATATACTTCCATTGGAACTGAAGCATTAGCGAATCCTATTGCCAAGTAGTTTGCCTTGTTGTTGTTGATAAGGTCTCTAGCGTCTCTCAAGCTCTCATAACCATTGAAGAAGTCGATATCCTCCTTTAGTTCTGCTCCTAACTGTTCATAGTAATAGTTCAAATAGTCCGGACTGCTGCTATTGCTGAAAATCATTAGATCATTTCCATATTCTTTTTTCCAATCTACCATATTCTTCGCCACGGATCTGAAGTTTCCAAATCTCTTTGGTCCTAAAGCATCTGCACTGTACAACAATGAACCGGAGGATACTAAAAGGACCAAAATTGTGAAGGCATTGGTTCTTATCGTATTCTTTTGAAAGAAAGAGAATATAAAGATCAATAGGAAAGGGAAACTAAAGATCAATGCAGAGAATTGCATCACAGGATTGACCTTGATACTGTAATAATGACCTATCGCATAACTAATTAGAAAAATGAACGGAATAGAAAGGGTAGAGGCAGCAGGTAGTTTCCTATGACTCAAAAGATATCCGATCAGCGGACTGATCAGAATTACCAAGATCAACAAAAAAGATTCATTGAGACTATAAAAGAAGAATTCAACTAGGAAATCATCTTCAGGAGGAGGGAGCCATCCCAATCCTTTTCTGCTAAATTGATGCAAGCTAAGCTTAAGATGAGGGGAAAAGAAAAGCAGTGAAAGCAAACCTGAGGATAGATACTTGACCAATGAATCTCTTCTTCTATTGATCAAACTGAATCCGCTTAAGAAGACCAAGAGGATGGTCAATGCCAGAAAGTAGTGGGTCATTGCTCCCAAAGCAGCAAAAAGCGAACTTAAGAATACCCACTTCCAATTCTCCTCTTTGATCATCTTGATCCAGAAGAAACAAAAGATCATCAGTATGAATAATCCAATTGCATATGGTCGGGCAACCTGACTATATATAACGAATAGCTGAGTGGTGGCAAGAACGGCTGTGGTTAAGGTGGCCGTTGTCTTGTTGTGCAGTTCTCTTATAAAAAGAAAGGCTATATAGAGTCCAAGGATGCTCATTAGCACATAGGGTAGTCTAACTGCAAATGGACTTTCTCCAAATATGCTCATCCAACTGTAGATGAATACTTCATTCACTGCCGGGTGTACGTCAGTTTTAACCCCAATACTCAAAACTTGGCTCAAGCTTTCATACTTTGCCCTGAAGATGGTGCTGAGTTCATCATTGAACAATGACCATCTATTGAAGTCAAATAAGCGAATAAGGGCTCCGATCAGGATCGAAGAAAGCAATAAGGTGAAAGAAAGGTCAAAGCGTTTAGAAGCCACCTCTTTGTCTGCTGATTTCACTTAGAATGATCGCTGTGGATGCAGCAACGTTCAGGGAGTCCGTCTTCCCACTCATAGGAATAAAAGCCATCTCATTCAGTTCTTTTACAATGGTTGAGTTAATGCCATCGTTCTCTGAGCCCATGACAATAGCTGTTGGTAGCATATACTCTAGCTGGTAGATGTTCTTATCACCTTTTTCACTGCACCCAATTAGTTGCAATCCATAATCGGTCAATGATCTACAGATCTCAGCCAGATCTCTTTCTCTTGAAATATTTACATTAAGCAGCGCACCGGAAGACCTTTTGATGGCTTCTTCATTGATCTGCGCGGAACCTTTTACCGGAATGATGATCAGATCAACACCCAAACATTCTGCACTTCTGCAGATAGCTCCAAAATTGCCAACATCACTTACTCTGTCTAGGACTAATGCCAAGGGATTCTTTCCATCCTCAAAGCATTTGTTCAATACCTCACTGTAAGGTTGGAACTCAATAGGAGAAAGCAAGGCTACCACCCCCTGATGGTTCTTCTTGTACAAATGGTTCAATCTTCCCAAGGGTAGGTTTTGAGAACTGATTTTGTATTGCTTCAACAGTTTTCTCAACTCGGTAATGTTTGGCCCTTTCAGGTCCGATTGGACATAAACCTTATCAATGGTTTTCTCTGCCTTGATCGCCTCCATTACAGGATGCATTCCGTATATATAATCTTCTCTGTTCATGAATTAACTCTCCCTTGACGCCAGTCGTCTACAGCTCTGTACCAGTTGCTCTTAAAGTCCGGGTCTCTTTGTAGTAAATAAATATTGTTGCTTTCTTCGCTTCTGATCTTGCGGAACACAAATTTCACAGAAAGAATGTTGTTTTCCTCTCCATAGGTCCAGATCTCTTTGTTCGCATCTTTGAAGATGTTGGTAGGTTGTCCATAGACAATGAAGATGATCCCTCGATCTGTTTTCCACCCTTCTTTGTAGGAACTGAAATTATGATTGGCAATTTCAACTCTTGAGTAATATTCTCTGATCAGCAGTTTGGCGGTATTTTCATCCTTTCCAATCTTCAACCAAAAACTCTCTACTTCCTTCTTTTGGTTGACGGCATTTTTTACCCTTTTGTATTCAGAGGTTGTGCTGATATACCTGATAGGATCTACCATTTTTTCAGTTGTATTGACCAGTGGGAAGCCCTCTTGGAACTTGAATAGATGCAATCTCAAAAAGACACTGTCCAATGGAATCAATCGGTTGACATTGGCTAGATCATCTATAACTATGCTATCATTGAATTCCACTCTTTCTCTGAATCTAAATGCCAACTCCTCGCTGAGAACTTTGTCGATAAAGGGGGGAGGGGTCATTCTGAAAATGTGATAGAGAGAGTCGATCTCGAAATTGTAAGTATGAAGCAGTGGACTCTTGACAATAGTTACAGGATCATCAGTTAAAGCTATGGAGTTGTATAAGACCTCGTTGTTTTGCTTGATCAGATAAAACTCCTGGTTTCCATTCAATCTTTTATCGAAGATGTACTCATAAATGGTGTTGAGGTCCTTGTATTCATCTCGAAAGTACAATTTCATTCTATAGATCCTGCCCAATGGCAGATAGGCAGTAGATCTACCCTCTAGATATTCAACATTCTCATCTTGGCCACGATCAATGAAGGCCAAGGTAGTACTGTCCACTAATTGTTCTTTTTCACCTTCCTCAAAAATCCTGTAGCGCACCAGAACACGCGTGGTTAGACCTGAATCGTTTCTAAGTTTTCCATAGAGCACATCCCTACTTAGGATCTTGAAGTATAGTTGACTGCTGTCTTCTTCGTGATGATAGATCTTTACTTGCGGAACGATCAACTTCTGCTCTGGGTCATATAAATAGGTGTAATCAAGTTTCGATAAGTTAGAAGATGAGTAACAGCCTATGAATCCGACAATTCCCAGAAAGAAAAGATATGGCAAGAACTTTTTTAGCATGATCAGTCTTCTTCCGGTTTGAATTCAGAAGGGATCTCTTTCTTTGAATGAGCCCCTAGTTCCCTTATCGTTTCTATCCTTTTGACAATATTTCCGTTTCCGCCTTTCAGTTTGTTGAAGGCTCCTTCATATGCTTCTCTAGCGGAATTCAGCCCTCTGTCGATCTTGGCCATGTCCTCTAAGAAGCCAACGAACTTATCGTATAGAGCGCCGGCCCGATCTTGTATTTCTTGTACATTTCTGGTGAACTTCTCATTCTTCCAAACTGAAGCGATGGTTCTGAGGGTTGCTAAAAGAGTAGTAGGGCTAACGATCACCACTTTCTTATCCCATGCATAACTATATAATGAATGATCTGCTTGAATGGCTAAGCTAAAAGCCGGCTCAATCGGCATAAATAGCAGAACGAAATCAGGAGTATTTAGCTTTTTCCCACTTGGATAGTTCTTCTCACTAAGTTGAGTAATATGAGTCTTAACACTTGCTACATGCAGTTTAAGTTGTTTCGCTTTTTCAGCTTCGTCATCTGCAGCTATGTAACTATCGTAGGCCACCAAAGAAACCTTGGAGTCGATGATCAAATGCTTTTCATCCGGCAGTAAGATCACCACATCCGGTTGTATTCTATTGCCTTCAGGGGTGGTGTCGTTGTGCTGTGTTTTGTATTCTTCACCTTCTATCAACCCTGAGCTTTCTAAGATCCTTTCTAAGACAAGCTCACCCCAATTACCTCTTGTTTTACTTTCACCTTTCAAGGCAGTTGTGAGATTCTGAGCTTGCTCGTTCAAGGTTTTGTTCAACTCCATCAAGTTCTTCAACTCTGTCTTCAGAGTGATCCTCTCTTCATTTTCATGCTTGTACTTCTTCTCGACCGACTCTTCAAAACTCTTGATCCGCTCCCTCAGAGGCTTAAGAATATTGTCTAATTCCTTTTGATGGGATTCTGAGAAATCTTTGGTGTTGTCTTTTAGGATCTGATTGGCTACTAATTTGAACTCTTTGGTAAATCTCTCTTGCAATTCTGCCAGTCGTTTTTCTTCTTCTTCGAGCTTTTCAGCCATCTTTTTTAGCTCAGTTTGAGCAGAGGCCAGTTCTGAGCTCAATCTAGTACGATCCTCGATCAACTCCTTTTCCCTTTCTTCTTGTGCCCTAAATTCTTTCTTTGCATCTTCCAGTCGCTGTTCAAGATGCTCGTTCTTTGCCTTGATCTGAATGAGTTCCTCCCTTTGATCCAGCGAATTGACGCTTCCATTCTCTTGATTCTTCCTTCTTAACAAGAGATTCAACAAGAAAACGATAGCCATTCCGGCCAGAAGAGAGATGATGATAATAGTGTAGTCCATTTGCAAATGCTAAATTATCAATTAAACAGCTTGAAGAGCAATGATAAAGTCTGTTAGAAAATGTTGACGAACCCAAAGTGGATCTTGGCTACTCTTAGGTCAAATGGATTATTCCTTTGTTTTCCCACAGCATAATTGAAAGAGAAGATGCCAGCTTTTGTTTCAAAATTGATCCCGGCACCAATCCCGATAGGGGTGTCTTTATCATAGCCGGCAACTGTTTCACTTTCGTAAAAGCCTCCATCTGAGAACAAGGAGAAGTAAGAATTCCTTTCGAGGATGAATCTATATTCCAAGGTCATGAAGCTATAGAGAGAAGCCGCAAGCGACTCTTCATCAAAACCTCTCAGTATCTTCAGTCCCCCAAATCGCAAAAGTTCATTTTGGTAGACATTTTCGGAATAGAGTCCTGCAGATTTATTGGCAATAAGCACAGTGCTTCTTCCTCCAATAGGAATGAAATAATTGATGTTGAAGTTTCCGCTGTATTGAGTTGTGGTCAGTTTGACCCCATCATACAGATTCGGATTTTCTTCTAAGAGTGCATTGATCTTTTCCAGTCTCTTTTGTCCGAATGCCCCATCTAGCTCTATACCAATTCCTCTTCTAGGATTATAGATATAGTTGTAGTTCTGAAAGCTATACCCCAGTCCAAATAGATTGATTTTTACATCTCCCAGCGCAAGGTCGGATATACCGCTGCTGTTCAAATTATTCCTGGAAAGTAAACTGGAAGTCTTTCTCTCAGCAAAGATCTTGATCTGCTCAGTGGCACTTTTCGCATAGCTTACTCCAATTCGGTTTGTCAGATCCAAGAAGGTGGTATCTCTCCTGAAGAGTTTGAAGTAATAGTCGACACCAAATTGAGTTTGAAAAATATAAGGGTAAGATAGATCAAGCTGAAGGTCCTGTGAATTGCCTTTTAGTTTTCTCCAGTTGAAACCAATCCTCTCACCTCTGTTGAAGGAGTTAATAAGCAATAGGTCTACATCTCCTGTAAATTCGATCTTTCCTGTTTCTTCTTCTGTCAATAAACCCAGGATACCATCGAATCTACTAGCTTTCTTCTTTTTTGGATAGATAAGGATATTAACTCCTTTCTCGAAGAATCTGACCTCATGATCCCTTGCTTCCTCCAAGAAGGGCACTTCTTGCATTCTGGTGCTGATCTCCTTGATCCTTCTCTCATTGTATAGACTACCTTCTTTAATGTTAAGATAAGCCTTAAGGTAGGCTTTGTTCATTCTTTCCTCACTCTTGATATTGACGCTATCGATCTTGTAGATCTTTCCTCTGTCTACAGAAAGAGCAGCGCTGATCTGCTTACTTGAATCGATCACAATACTATCTAATTTCACACTGGCAAAAGGATACCCATGATCTTCAAAGTATTGAATACTTCTTTGATAGAGTTTTCTCAACTGCTTGGCATTGAAGCTTCTATTCATAAATAGTCGGCCGTTCATATCGATCTGGCTAACTTCAAAATCATTGAGGTTTCCGGCTCTGAGATGTACCCATTTATATTCTTTGCCTTGATCCAAGTAGATTTGAAATCTTCTCCCTATTAATACGGTAGAATCGATCATGGCTTCCATGAATGCCGATGAATGAAGTTGAGATACTAAGTTGTTAGCCATTAGTTCTCCTTCAATGCTATCGTTAATGTATTTAGGGTGATCAAGGTCAATTCCACTAACTCCATAGATCTCTACTACTAACCTTTGAGCGTTTAGAAGCTGAAAGAAGCACAGGAGGATAATGGATAAAATGAGTTTCATTCTAGGAATAACAAGTTCAAGTCGGAATTATTTTATTTCCCAATTGATAGGTTGCTTTCCCATTTGTTGCAGCAATTCATTTGTCTTGGAAAAATGTCCGCACCCCAAGAATCCTCTGTGCGCTGAAAGCGGACTTGGGTGAACACTTTCTAACACATGGTGCTTGGAAAGATCTATCAGTGATTTCTTTTTTCTGGCATTGGAGCCCCAAAGCAAAAAAATGAGACCCTCTCTTTGTTCGCTAAGAGCAGCTATACTTGCATCGGTAAATTTTTCCCAACCAATCTTGCTATGAGAAAGGGGGGAAGCTTCTCTCACACTTAGATAGGTATTAAGGAGAAATACACCTTGCTCCGCCCAAGAACTTAAGTCGCCCGAGGATGGAAGTGGAATGGAAAGATCTGAATGAAGTTCTTTGAAGATATTCTTCAGGGATGGAGGTTGAGGAATTCCTTCCGGCACAGAAAAGCATAAACCATGTGCCTGTCCCTTTCCATGATAGGTGTCTTGTCCGAGAATAACCACTTTTACCTCTTCAAAAGGTGTTCGATTGTAGGCTTTGAAGATCAGGCCTTTTGGTGGATAGATGGTGTGCTTCTCATATTCCTTGATCAATTCTTCTTTCAGTTTTGAAAAATATTCCGAATTGAATTCTTTCATGAGTTGATTTTTCCACCCCTCTTCAATTTTGGGCTTTACTGGAGTATTAGACATATTGGCGTTTAGCTTTTCACAAGGTTGTTGTTAACAAAAATGATATTATTCAAATGAATAAGTACCCTTTTGGGTACATTTGTCGTAGAGTATGAAAAATCAAAGAATGAAAAAGTTATCTGTTATCCTTGCCTTGACCTTTGTGTTAGCTTCGCTTTTCTCGTGTAAGTCTCATCAGAAATGCGCTGCATACAGTAAGGCAGATATAGAGAATACTCAAAAGCCTTGCTAAATGAATTGGCAGTCCCTTTCTTCCGAAGGGGATTTTGAGCAAATCCTCCAATCTTCTCAATCTCGCACCCAAGCAATCTTCAAGCATTCAACTCGCTGTGGTATTAGTGCTATGGCAAAGTATAGGGTTGAAGGTGATTGGGGAAAGAAGAACCCCGATACCCCGATCTATCTTTTGGATCTTATCCAGCATAGAGACTTAAGTGATCTTATAGCTCAAAGATTGGAAGTTCATCATGAATCTCCACAATTGATCTTGGTTAGAAATGGCAAAGCCATTTTCAATTCTTCACATATATCAATCTCTTCCTCCTCAGCAGCTAAGCATATTCAAAAATGATCTCTTGAATCAGGCTGCTCGAGAGACTTAAAGCAACAGGACAATTTCTTCCTTCATGTTCAAGGTATTCTTTGTCCTCCTTCGAAAGTTCTACAGAGAACTTGATGTGTACTCCAACTTTTCCAACTTTCCTGGGATTGGAGCTCATGGTCTTTTGAATGGTAAATTCAGGATTGCCGATCTCAATACCTTTGTCTCTTGCTCTAATTCCGATTATGGTAAGAATACATGAACCTAAGGAGGCCGCTAGCAAGTCGGTTGGAGAGAAAAACATTCCCTCTCCATGATTGTCTTTAGGAGCGTCAGTCTTAATGGTAGTGTTAGAAGGATGGGATAATTCACATCTTAAATTGCCTGAATAGGAGCCTCTGATCAATGTCATAGTGTGTCTAATTGTGCTTTTCTTAAATTTGTCGTAAAGGTAAGGCCTTGAAGAAATTATTAGTAGTTGTTATTTCTGTCTTCATTTCATTCTTTTCATATGGACAAGAAACCATATTTGAAGAGACTACTACTATTTATGCAAATGAGACTTCCGGAGGAATAGGAATTCATACCAATGGATTCATGGGAACCTTTAGGTATGGAAAGTACCTGACAGGATTTTCCAAGAGGATCTATGAAATTGAAATAGGGAATATCAAGCATCCCAAAGAGATCAAAAGTATCAACCCCTTTGAGAATGATGTAAGAGGATATGTCTTTGGTAAGTTGAACTACTTCTATGTTGTTCGACCAAGCATCGGATATCACAAAGTATTTATTCCAAAGCAGTCGATAAAGGGAGTATCAGTTACCTACGTCGCTCATGGAGGACTTTCCCTTGGCTTGGCAAAACCTGTTTATTTGAACATTCAGGAAGAAGAGGAAGGAACCAATAATAAGATCATAGTAAGAAGGAAATACGATCCTGATAAGCATGATCAAGGAGATATTTATGGAAGAGCCTCCTTCTTGAATGGCATGGATGAGATCCGCTTATATCCTGGTTTGTTTGGAAAGTTTGGATTGCATTTCGATTATGGACAGAGAAGAGAATCCTTAAGATCTGTTGAGGTGGGTATTAAAACTGATGTTTATCTGGAGGATATACCAATAATGGCCTTTACTGACAATAACCCCTATTTTCTCAACCTCTATCTTGAGATATTTTTTGGGTCGAGAAAAGTTGAGTAGGCAACAAATTGATTGCTAGACTTGTCTAGTTATCAGTTTACATTTTTTTAATAGAAAGTTCTCAATTTAATATAATTCGTAACTTGTCGAGCTTTACTGTAGTTAATTCAAAAACCGTATCTATATGAATGTCAAGAAGTTTACCCTTTTTGTACTTCCAATTTTAGTTGTAGGGGTGTCAGCATTTACACTATTTGAAAAAGCTGAATCAAAATATTTCCCCAGAGAATCTGACATTATTTTTAATAACTCTTCCAAGTTCTTCGAGGAATTCACTCGAATGGTGAGAGCAAATAGAGAGACCGGAGTCATTGATCCGGTTGATGTGTTAATGGCAAGGAAGCATGTGAATAAGATGAAGCTCTCTAAGAATTTCACCTTTGAGTGGGGTTTTAGAGGTCCTGATAATATTGGTGGACGAACCAGAGCTTTGGCCATCGATAGAAATAATCCAAACCATATGTTTGCCGGAGCTGTTTCCGGTGGGTTATGGGAATCATTTGATGGTGGTAATGAATGGGAGCCCTATGATGAGAATTTTGAGGTTACTACTATTTCATGTATTACCCAGGATGCCAATGGCGATTTTTACATAGGAACAGGATCTCATTTTGAAAGACCCGGAAATCCATTATCTTCCAATATTATCAGAAGAGGTTCTGCCTTTATAGGTAGCGGTATCTATAAGGTAGCCGGTGGAGGTACATATGAGCCGGTGGTTACAACTGACGAGTCAGGTGGTCGTGGATTTCCTCTACCATATGCGACAGTTGGGAATATTGCAGCAGATCCTGTCATACCTGGAAAGCTATATGTGGCAGCTAATCATGGCTTTAGAATTTTGGAAAAAAAGAATGGAACTTGGGAAGACACAACATCCATCAATTATCCAGAAAAATGTCTTGATGTGGAAGTAGGTTCAGATGGAAAAATGATGGTTATATTCAAGCAACCTGGAGGAATCGGTAGTGACTCAGCTCGTGTATACACAAGCTCAGATGGAGTTAATTGGAATATGACCCAATTTGATGCTAACAGGATCGAAGGTGCTATTGCACCATCCAATACAGATATTATGTACTTGTCAGCAACCGGTTTTAATCCTCTGAATAGTCAAGGCAATCCTTCAGATCCAAATGATGTAGATCACAACTGCCTGAAGAATGTCTATCGTTCAAGTGATGGAGGTTTGACTTGGTACATTATTGGCCCTGGAGGATCTTCAAGTTTTGAGCCTTTTAATGTTGGTGGCGGATGTCAAGGTTATTGGGATAATCTAATGGCCGTCGCGCCTAATGATCCAGGAAAGATATTCGTAGGAGGAGTGATTCTCTTTACATGGGAGCAAAGTACAACTGACCCGGCTCCGCCAAATGGCTCATGGAGAAGATTGGATGTGATAACTAATAGGTATGCTGACCCTCAGGGAGCATTGGATCCAAGGTACCTTCATTCTGATAAGCATTTAATGGTGTTCCATCCTAACAATAGAAATATTGCTTACATAGCAACAGATGGTGGTGTTGCAAGATCATCTGATATTTTGGCCACTCAACCAACCTTTGCTGAATACAATAATAATTACGGAACTGCCCAATTCTTCAATTTTGATGTAAATCAGAATGATCTAATGTTGGGAGGAACTCAAGATAACGGTTCAAATTTGGTTGGACTGAAGTACAATAGGAATAAATCAGGATTGCAAGTATTTGGTGGAGATGGTTATGATGCAGAATTATCTGTTATCAATCCTGAAATAGGAATTGCCACATTGTACAATAATCAGTTTGCTAGGATCCAAGGAATAGGGACAACTCTTGGGAATACAAACATTTCAAGAGCAAATATTCTAACCGGCTTCTATTCGAATTTGAATAACAACAGAATGCCTCAGTATACGGTTACTCATTTCTGGGAATCTTTTAACCATGCTGCATCTGCAGACAGAGCAGAGGTGTTATATGAAAGAAAGAATCTTCCTCCAATTCCACAAGATACCATCATTCAGTTCGAAGGTAATAATAATGACGTCTTACAATTCGATACCTTAACACAGGATGCTTATCCCTTTGATACTGCCATCGGAGGAGTGGATACTACTATTGTGAATTGGCAGATTGGTAACAGCAATAGAGTAATAGCAAACTTTGATACCATCTACTTTGACAGGAATGGAAAGTTCATCAGTGTGGTTAGGAGAGGACAAGCTGATACTTTGATCAACTACCAGCTAAACAGAACTTATTCTTTTAGTAATGTAGTTTCTAACCCTAGAAGAACCTTTGTTGATATTATCAACGATTCAACTTATAGGGTAAGAAGAAACCAAGTAACCTTCAGGTATAAGCTGCAAATGCAAGATAAGGTTCAGTCGATCTTGGCTACTGCCAACTGGCCGGGGCTAACCAATGATGTTGCATACAATCAAAGACACATTGTGATTTCTAGAGATATCTTGAAGAATACTACAGATATCAGATGGTATGATGTTGCAGGACCAAGGTCTACCCCAGACCCTATCCAAGATGGCAATACCATTCTATGCATGAATATATCTAAGGATGGAAATTATCTGTTCGCCGGAACTATCAATGGTGATCTATACAGGATCTCCGGTTTGAATCAGATCTATAATAGAAAGTTTGTCAATGTGAACGGAGATACCATTGTGATCTCTCCTTCAGTTTCTGCAAACTTATACGCTATTCAGGAGAGAGTGCTAATAGATAGTTGTAAGAAAATAGGAAGGTTCACAGGTAGAGCTATAACTGATATAGCAATCGATCCTAACGATCCTAATAATTTGATCGTTGCTTTGGGTAACTATGGTAACTCTCAGTATGTTGCCAGAACTACTATTGCATTGACCGCTACTGATCCGAGTACTAGTTTTGAGGTGATCAGCGGTACAGGTTCAAATGCTTTGCCGGCAGCTCCTGCATTTAGCGCACTTATTGATGGAAGGTTTAACGAAAGAGTGTTGTTGGGAACTGAAATGGGAGTGTTTATTTCTGAGAATGCATTTTCAGCTCCTGCAGGAAATGTAACCTGGACCAAGATGAATGAAAATCTTGGTAGTGTTCCGGTTTACGGATTGGCTCAATTGAATTATGGTGTTGTTTACCGAACAGTGCTTGATACAGTATATGTTCCAGGCACCAAAGAGATCGACACCATCATTCCAAAAAGAGATTCAACTTACTTCCCGAATGAAGGCAAAATATATGCTGCAACTCATGGAAGGGGATTCTTTGAAGAGGTGATCACTACCTCAAGTGGAAGAATTGGTGATAGAAGAGAATCGGTTGATACTCACTTCGAAAATGGACTTAAGATCTATCCTAACCCTGTTAGAGACCAAACTAGAATTGAGTTCAAATTAGCCAATAGAGCTGATGTAAGAATTCAGATCTATAATTTGAATGGCCGACTCGTTAGAGATGAGCAGTATTCCAATCAAACTGAAGGGAAGAATAGTGTGAATCTAGATCTAACAGATCTGAGCAATGGTACTTATGTGATCAGAGCAATAAGTGAAGATAGAGTTAGCTCTTCTAAGCTGATTTTGTATAAATAAGATATAGATCTCAAAATAAAAAAGGACTGTTAATAACAGTCCTTTTTTATTTATAACTATTTGGGTTCTTATTTTATAAATCTGCTATTGTAAAGTATCTTCGCTGCTCAAAAATACCTTATGCCAAAGGACAGCAGCATCAAACATACCCTGATCATTGGAAGTGGCCCCATCGTTATTGGGCAAGCATGTGAATTCGATTATTCAGGATCTCAAGCTTCTAGATCGCTAAGAGAGGAAGGTATAAAAGTTACCTTGATCAATTCTAATCCGGCAACCATTATGACAGACCCTGTCATTGCCGATAATATCTATCTTGAGCCACTTGAGCCGGAATCAATAGAAAAGATCCTTCAGGAACACCCGGATATCGATACTGTCCTTCCTACCATGGGTGGGCAAACGGCTTTGAATTTGGCTATTAAATGTCAAGAGATTGGAATCTGGGAAGAACATAATGTGAGAATGATTGGTGTTGATATTGATGCCATCGAGATCACAGAGAATAGAGAAAAGTTTAGGGACTTAATGTCGGAGATTGGAGTTGCAATGGCTCCGCAGGCAGCAGCTAAGTCATTTTTAGAAGGAAAGAAAATAGCACAAGAATTTGGATTCCCACTTTGTGTTCGTGCTTCATATACCTTAGGCGGAGCAGGAGCTGCCATCGTTTATAACGAACAAGATTTTGATAAGCTCCTAACAAGAGGATTGCATATTTCACCTATTCATGAGGTGATGATCGATAAGGCGGTTCTGGGTTGGAAAGAATATGAGCTAGAGTTATTGAGAGATGCGAACGACAATGTAATTATCATCTGCTCTATTGAGAATATGGATCCTATGGGTATTCATACCGGAGACTCAATAACAGTTGCTCCCGCCATGACCCTTTCTGATACCACCTATCAGAAAATGAGAGATATGGCTATCCATATGATGCGATCAATTGGAGATTTCGCCGGTGGATGTAATGTTCAATTTTCAGTAAGCAATGATGAAAATGAAGAGATCATTGCCATAGAGATCAATCCAAGAGTATCTCGTTCTTCTGCTTTGGCATCTAAGGCAACCGGTTATCCAATTGCAAAGATTGCAGCCAAATTGGCCATTGGATACCATCTAGATGAATTGACCAATCAGATCACAGGAACTACTTCTGCTTACTTTGAGCCAACCTTAGACTACGTTATCGTGAAGATCCCAAGGTGGAACTTCGACAAATTCGATAGTCCTGATAAGACACTAGGACTGCAAATGAAGTCTGTTGGAGAGGTTATGGGAATAGGTAGATCATTCCAAGAAGCTCTTCAAAAGGCCTGTCAATCTTTGGAAATCAAAAGGAATGGACTTGGTGCAGATGGAAAAGAGCTGAAAGATCAAGATAAGATACTGGAAAGCTTGAAAAATCCAAGTTGGAATCGATTATTCCACCTTTATGATGCTATCAAGCTAGGTATTCCAATTAATACGGTCTATAAGGCCACCAGGATCGATCCTTGGTTCCTGAGGCAAATAGAAGAACTCATCAAGCTAGAGAATGAGATCCAAAAGTTCAAGCTGAAAACGCTGCCAAAAGACTTACTACTGGAAGCTAAGCAGAAAGGATATGCAGACAGACAAATAGCTCATCTTCTCAACTGTCTTGAATCAGAAGTTTATTCCAAAAGGAATGAGTTGGGTATCAAAAGAGTATACAAACTTGTTGATACTTGTGCTGCAGAATTTGAGGCCCAAACACCATATTACTACAGCACTTTTGAAGAGGAGAATGAGTCAGAGGTAAGTGATAAAGAAAAGATCATAGTTCTTGGTTCTGGTCCAAACAGAATCGGACAGGGAATTGAATTCGACTATTGTTGTGTTCATGGAATCCTAGCTGCCAAAGAATGTGGATATGAAACCATCATGATCAACTGTAATCCTGAAACCGTTTCAACCGATTTTGATACTGCAGATAAGCTCTATTTCGAGCCTGTATTTTGGGAGCACATCTACGATATTATATTGCATGAAAAACCAAAAGGAGTTATTGTTCAATTAGGCGGGCAAACTGCTCTGAAATTGGCAGAGAAGCTGCATCGTTATGGTATCAATATCATTGGTACCAGCTATGAAGCTCTTGATCTTGCTGAAGATAGAGGGAGCTTTTCTAACCTGTTGAAAGATAATGACATTCCTTATCCGCTTTTTGGATCCATAGAAACAGCAGACGAAGCTATTGAGCTGAGTCGTGAACTTGGATTTCCCTTGCTGGTAAGACCTTCCTATGTATTAGGCGGACAAAGCATGAAGATCGTTCTGAATGAAACCGAGTTGGAACAACATGTGGTAAATATCTTGAAAGATCTTCCTGGAAATAAGATCCTCTTAGATCATTTCTTGTCGGGAGCCATTGAAGCAGAAGCCGATGCAATTTGCGATGGAGAGGATGTTTACATCATTGGAATCATGGAGCATATTGAACCTGCCGGTATCCATTCCGGTGACTCTTATGCAGTTTTACCGGCTTTTGACCTTTCTGATAATGTAATGAACCAGATCAGGGAGTATACACATAAGATCGCTCTTGCATTGAAGACTCAAGGCTTGATCAATATTCAATTTGCTATCAAAGACGAAAAGGTTTATATCATTGAGGCTAATCCAAGAGCTTCAAGAACGGTTCCTTTCATTTCAAAAGCATATAAAGAGCCTTATGTGAACTATGCAACCAAGGTGATGTTGGGTGATAAGAAGTTAAAAGATTTTAAGATGAACCCGATCGAAAAAGGCTACGCCATCAAGATCCCGGTGTTCTCATTTGATAAATTCCCCAATGTTAATAAGGAATTGGGCCCTGAGATGAAATCGACAGGTGAGGCTATTCGCTTTATTGACAACCTAAAAGATAAGTTCTTTAGAGAGGTATATTCTGAGAGAAACCTTTACCTTAGTAAGTAAGAATGGTTTTTCAAGCCGGATTTGTCTCATTGATGAGAACCTTACTGATCATAGCTGCTTTCTTTTTTGTAGCAAGATTGTTTGTACGCTATCTTGCTCCACTCTTGCTTGGTCGATTTATCAAGCGACAGCAAGATAAATTTTATGGTCAGTACGGAGGTCAGCAAACTAGTGAGCAAAGCAAGGAAGGAGAGGTTCGGGTGAAAAGCTCAGGAAAACAATCACAAAAAACTGATGATCTCGGTGAATACGTCGAGTATGAAGAAGTTGATGAAAGTAAATAATTATGTCGAAAATTTCTTTTAGATCACTATTACCTTATTTAACGGCAGTTGTGCTTTTCGTTGCAATTGCCGTTGCTTATTTCTACCCTGTTCTTCAAGGGTATCGTGTAAAAACTATAGATATCACCCAGCACAAGGGAATGTCTCAAGAAGTTAGAGCGCATAAGGACAAATTTGATGAAGAGCCACTTTGGGTGGGTAATATGTTTAGTGGAATGCCAGCTTATCAGGTATCTACTGTCAGATATTCGGGAAATATCTTAAACCTATTGCACAAGATCATGACCTTGGGATTTCCTTACCCAATTGGGCTACTCTTTCTATACATGATCGGATTCTATATTCTTCTGCTTTCCATGAAAATAGATCCTTGGCTTTCAATTATTGGAGCCTTGGCCTTTGCTTTCTCCTCTTACTTTATCATCATCATTGATGCCGGTCATACTTCTAAAGCATTTGCCATTGCGTATATGCCTCCCTTACTTGGCGGTATTATTTCCATACTAAGAGGAAGGTTGCTCATAGGTGCTCTTCTAACCACTGTCTTCATGGGATTGGAGTTGTATGCCAATCACTTTCAGATCACATATTATCTGATGTTCGTTGTCTTGATCGTAGGCTTGGTTGAAATGATCAATCAATTGAAAAGTGGTGAAGCTGCTGAATTTTTCAAGAGAGTGGCTATTGTTATTGTAACTGTTCTTATTGGTGTATTGCCCAACCTTGGAAATATTCTTTTAACCTTTGAATATTCAAAATCTTCAACCAGGAGTCCATCTGAATTAACTATTAATGCAGACGGAACTTCTAATGAAAGTATTAAGAGTACTGGCCTTGATAAGGATTACATAACCAGATGGAGTTATGGGCTTCAAGAGAGCTTTTCTCTAATGATACCTAATGTTAAAGGAGGGAAGTCCGGTGCCATCATTTCTGATGAAGAAGAAGTTGCCAGATTGAGAAGAGAAGACCCTGCATTTTTCAATTTCATGGTAGAGCAATATCAGAAAGACAGGTACATCGTCAATACATATTGGGGAAATATGCCATTTACCTCAGGTCCTGTTTATCTGGGAATCATCATTTGCTTCCTGGCCTTTCTCTCATTCTTCTACGTAAAGGATGCCTTGGTTACAGGTTTAGGACTGGCTGCTCTTTTAGCTTTAATGCTGTCTTGGGGAAAGAATTTTATGGGTCTTTCAGAATTCTTTATTGACTACTTCCCCATGTACAATAAATTTCGAGCTATAACCATGATCCTTGTGCTAGTGGAGCTGATTGTTCCTATTCTGGCAATTCTCTTTTTGAGCAAGTTTATAATGGAAAGGGATCTAGTAAGTAAGAATCGAAAGAGATTCCTGATCATTTCAGGAAGTTTTGTTGGCTTGATCCTCCTTTTCTATATCACACCTGATACATTCTTCGACTTTTTAAGCGATGAAGACAAGGATCAAATGAGCAAATTACTCAACTCAAATAATTCTCAATCAAATAAGATCTATACCAACTTTGAAAAGATAGAAGCTATTCGAATCGGAGTTTTCAGAGATAACATCTTGAGCGTTCTAAAATACTTGGTACTGGCAATAGGACTGATGTTCCTTTATGCATACAAGAAGGCAAATAGGAATGTTTTGGTTATAGGAATTGGAGCATTGGTGTTTATTGATCTTTGGTTAGTAGATAAGCAGTTTCTTAATAACGAAGAAAGACAAGGAGCAAGCAGAACCTCTCCTGATCGATATCTAGAATATGAGAAAGCTATTTCACAAAAAGCCCCATATCAAGCCGGGTCTGTAGATTATGCTATTCTTCAAACTGAAATGCGGGAAAATCCGGCATTGAAAAAGTTGATCACTCAGGCTGAAAATGAGGTAAAGGCCAAAAGCAGAAGAGCGGATGTTGGAGAGCTGGAAAAAGCCAGGTTTACAACTTTAATGCGGGAAACCCATTTTAGAGTTTTAAATACAGCTGTCAAAATGGATGAGGATGCCAAGACTGCTTATTTCCACAAAACTCTGGGTGGTTATCATGGTGCAAAGATGAAAAAGTACCAGGAGCTGATCGACTTCAAACTAGGTATTGAGCACTACCAATTAAAGCAGGCTTTCGTTCAAGGTGGAGAAAGAATGGTGAAGAATATGCTTCCTCAGATGACTGTTACTAATATGTTGAATGCGAAGTATGTGATTGGCTTGCAGAAAACCGGTGACCGTATGTCTGAAACTCTCATCAGGAACGATTATGCATTAGGCAATGCTTGGTTTGTTGCCAATCATAAAATTGTTGAGGACGCAAATGAGGAGATATTGGCCATTAGAGAATTTGATCCTGCTAGCACTGCTATCGTGAGAAGGGATGATGAGTCATATCTTGAAAGTGTTTCCAATGGCATGGGTCAGATCAAGCTGGTGAGCCACCTCCCCAATAAGATGGAGTACACTTATAGGTCGAATGCCGAACTATTGGCAGTCTTTTCAGAGATCTATTACGATAAAGGTTGGAATGCCTATGTGAATGGTTCAAAGGTGCCGCATATAAAGGTGAATTACATCCTAAGAGGATTGAAGCTTCCTGCAGGTGAAGGAGAGGTTGTCTTCAAATTTGAACCTACAACCTATGATATTGGTATAGCTACTACTTGGACTAGCTCCGTGCTGATACTTCTGCTGATCGCAGGTGTGGGATACAAGTCCTTCTTCGCAAAAGAGTAAAGATGAAAAGAGTATTGATCATCGTTTATTACTGGCCTCCCAGTGGAGGAGCCGGGGTTCAACGGTGGTTGAAATTCGCTAAATACCTGGCTGACTTCAACTGGCAGCCGGTGGTCTTTACTCCTGAGAATCCCGATTTCAACCTCAAGGATGAGAGTCTATTGGATGAGATCCCACCCTCTGTTGAAGTGATCAAACAACCCATCTGGGAACCTTATTCCTACTATCGAAAGCTTTTCGCAAAAGAGAAGGATGAAGAACTCTCTTCAGGAATTAAAGAGAAGAAAGGGATCGCTTCCAAACTGGCTAATTGGGTGAGGGGAAATGTCTTTATTCCGGACCCTAAAGTTTATTGGAGAAAACCTTCTGTTGAATTCCTGCAGAAGTATCTCAAGGAAAACCCTGTAGATGTAATAATTAGCAGTGGTACACCTCATTCCATGCACTTGATCGCTTTGGATCTGAAGAAAGCTCTCGAACTGCCCTGGATCGCTGATTTTAGAGATCCTTGGACGGAATTGGACATGTTGAATGACTATCACATACATCCTCTGAGAATGAAGAAGTATCGCAAGATGGAAAAGGAAGTCTTGAATGCTTCTGATATTGCCCTTACTACTTCGAAAGTATGGGCGAGTGATCTTAAGAGATTGGGGGCCGGCAGAGCAGAATGTATTACCAATGGATATGATGAATCAGATTTTCAATTGGAAGTTGAACCTTATTCAGACTTTGTGCTTTCCCATTTTGGATTACTGAACCACTTGCGAAACCCCATCAATCTTTGGTCTTCACTAGAGGAATTAATCATTGAGAATAAAGAGTTTGCAGAAAAGTTCAAATTGCATTTGGGAGGCACCATAGATGCTGATGTATTGAAGGAGATCTATACATACCCTGCATTGAAAGCCAGAACCAAGATCTTTCCATATTTAAGTCATCAGGAGGTGATCAAAGAATACCTTAGGTCTTCCATCTTACTACTGTTGCTATTTAACTCAGACAGCGGCAGGGGCAATATTCCGGGAAAATTGTTTGAATACCTGGCCAGTAAAAAACCTATTCTGGCCTTTGGACCTAAAAGGGGTGACTCAGCTGATATAGTAGAGATGAATGAAGGTGTTTATTTGGATTACTTAGATTCAAATACATCACAGCTTAAGAGCTTCATTTTGAAGCAGTTTTCAGAGAGAAGGCAATTGAGCAGTTCTGATGCAGAGTACAGCAGAAAGAACCTTACTAGAAAGCTGTCTGGATTACTAGATCAGCTTACATCCTGAGTCTTTCTTTTGATCCATGCATGGCAGATATGAAGAAGGCCAGGAAGAGCGATTAGCAGAAACTGTGGTTCTTTGAGCATTTCTGAAAGATTAGGATTAAGCATGCTTAATGCGATCAACATGCTTGTAAATGAGATCACCCCCCCAATCATTTCCCATTTCCATGCAAGGGCAAGGCCTACAATTGTTAGAATTGGAAAGAAGGCAAAAAGAACCATTTCATTATGATCTGTAAAGCCATTTCCTTTTTCTGCATCACCAAGGATGTGAGCAAATATGAAGAAAAGAATGAAGGAAAGGGTTAGTGCATTCAGAACTCTGGCTGTCCATTTTATAATTATTTGAAAGATCTTGGTTGATTCCATCATAAAGGTTTTAATGGTTTTGCCAAAGGTAGGTTGACCAAAATCCCTTTTTCATTGACTTAAGTTAAGAAGTCTTCTTACCATACCTTCCTCTGATCCTGCTTAAAGATTCGGGCTTGACACCCACATAAGAGGCGATCATATACTGCGGTATTCGTTGACTTAATTCTGAATAGTGTTCAATAAAATTATGGTACCTCTCTTCATGGGAGTGCATATAAACGGAGAGCAAGCGGTTAACCATTGTGTCGAAACGATGCTCTACAATGACCCTTCCCAAGAGATTTCCATCATTTATTGTGTTGAATACATTTTGAAGTGTTTCATAATTGATCAGTAAGACCTTGGAATCTTCAATAGCTTCTATGTTCTGTTTGGAAGGAGTTTGATGACGAAAGCTTTGATAGTCTGAAATGAATTCCCCCTCTTGAGTGAACTCAAAGGTTGACTCCTCCTCATTCTTGAAAACAAAGTAGCGAACCAAACCTTCTTCTAAAAAGCCTACATATTTAGAGACCTCTCCTTCTCTTAAGATCATCTCTCCTTTCTTGAAATATCTTTCTGAAAACGACTGCAAGATAAATTCCTCTTCTTCAGCGGAAAGCTTTACGATTTGCCGAATGGTTTGGATCAGTTTTGAAATCATGCTTTAAATATAAATCAAGTTGCAATACCCAATCTAGAGAAAAGGAACAAGAATGCAGTTGGAAAGAGAGTGAATTTAGATCCTAGATAAGAGATCCCTTACCAATGAATAGTCTACATTTTCAACCGTTGGAAGATTCATTCCTTTTGCAGATATCTCTTTCGCGTTTTTGTTGGAAAAAGCATACTCAGCATAGATCGGCATATCAGAAAGGCAATAGAAGAAAGGCCTAACATCAATATTGTTGTCTCTCAGCTGTTGGCTGATCTCTTCTTTTTTATCACTAAGACAAGAAACCAACCAGACTACTTTTTTCCTGTTGTCAAACTCTTGTTGCCACTCAATAATGCCAAGGTCATCCAAGGCCAATTTATAGTCTCGCTCTATCTGCATTTTTCTTTCGATCAACTCATCGATCTTCTCTAGTTGAGCACAGCCAATAGCGGCTTGAAGGTTGGTCATTCGGTAGTTGTAGCCGATCTCTTCATGCCAGTACTTTTTCTCTCTGCTCATGCCGTGGTCTCTAAGCTGTCTCATCTTATCGTCTAGCTCAGCAGAGTTGGTTAGGCACATTCCACCTTCACCTGTAGTAATGATCTTGTTCGCAAAGAAGGAGTAAGTTGAAATGTCTCCAAAACTTCCTACCCTTTGTCCATTGAACTCAGCACCATGGGCTTCAGCACAATCTTCTATCACCTTTAGGTCATTCTCCTTAGCTATATGCATGATGGAGCTCATATCGCATGCTTGACCATAAACATGGACGGGAATAATGGCCTTGGTCTTTGGATTCAGGGCCTTTTTGATCTCTTCTACTGAAATGGTCCAACTATCCTTGTCGATATCCACAAGAACCGGAGTTGCATTGGCTAGAAGCACAGCATTTATGGTGGCGGCAAAGGTCAGGTCGGGGATGATCACTTCATCTCCTTCACCAATTCCAAGTGCCTTTAAAGCCAGATGAATAGCAACCGTTCCATTACTTACTGCCACACCATGATTGCAATTGATGTATTTGGCAAAATTCTCTTCAAACTGATCGATATACTTTCCTCGGCTGCTGATCCAAGTGGAGGTAAAAGCATCCATAAGAAATCGATATTCGGTATTGTCGAGACTTGGCTCTGCAATAGGAGTGAAGCGGGTTTGATGACGATAAACGAAATAGTCAACCAGAAAGCCAGCATCGTCAATGATGGGTATGATCCTGATCTTCTTGCTGGTCTTTTTGAGTAGCTCTTCCATGCTTTCACCTTTTTTGGCTACCACATAGTCGCCTAGATCAGCTTTGGAGAGATTGTCTTGCATCGACTTTCCTTTCAGTAGCATTCTTCTGAAATCGCCATCGGTAACAATGCCGCAGAGCTTTTCTTCTTCATCAATAATAAAGGCGGTGCCAGCAGGCTCATGATCTATTGCCTTGATCAATTCTTTTAAACTGCTATTGTATTTGCAACAAGATCCTTTCATAGTAGATTTTCAATGAGCTCGTATGAACTCCTTATTTCTTTGAGATCTGCATAGGTTTCCAAAGTGATGGTCTTTCCTTTCAGCTCTCTGTTCTGCAAAGATTGATAAATTTCCGATTCCTTTGTCAAGGCCCAATTAAGATCGGCTTTGCCATCGTTACCGGATAGATGAATGTAATCTGTACCATCAAATAAATGATCTAACTCTTCATCATAATTCAATCCTAAACTATGACAACTAACTCTCAAATGTGCAAGATCTAGAAGGTAGCCGGTGGCTGTATTCCCTAATGCCTCAGATAGATTGGCTGAATTGGTGAAAAAGAAGGGGTCTGTTTGATCGAACTCCATAAAGTTTGCAGAGGAGAGAACATTGTTTTCAATATACAAACGCACTTTATCTCCGCTAAAAGAATTAAGTTCTTGCAGATTTTCATGAAAGAGATGGAGGGCATCTTCTCTATTGAAGAGTTCTCTCTTTTTGATCTTCTTTCCAATTTGATCAAGGGGTATATTGATCAAGAATCCCGCATGAAATGCAAATTGCTCTGCCCCCAAACTTATGGAGAGCTCAATAGCCCTTTTACAGTGATCTAAACTCATTTGGGCAACCTTTTTATCCAAGGATGCCAAGTTCAAGACAAAAGCTTCAGTTGGAGGGGGAAAGTAGTTGTGGCATAGGTAGTTAAGGCCGAACTCTTCCTTTAGCTCTAACAGCTCTTTCTCCAGTTCTGGATAATGCTTTGTCCCTCCGGAAAGCTCTATATTGCTAAAGCCTTCTCTAGCAAGAATTTTCACTGATTCTGATATGAAAGCAGCTTTAACACAAGAGGATGAAACATAGATCATGCTTCTCTCATTTTTTTGGCCGGAATACCAATATATGTTCCCGCTTCAGTAATATCTGTGGTGACAACTGCTCCGGCACCTATGGTTACATCATCGCAGATACTAACTTTTGGCAGAATAGTGGAGGAGGCTCCCAAAAAACACCTATTTCCGATCTTTACCCTTCCACAAATAGCAACATTAACGGTGATCACATTATGATCTCCGATCTGCACCTCATGCTCAATACTGCTCTGAGAATAAATGATATTGTGAGAGCCCATGGCTGCTGTTTTAGCCATATAGCTCAGAGCAGATATCTGATTGGAGTTGCCAAGAGCTACTGACTCTACCACAGCTTTTGGGTGAATAAGGTTTTTCTGTAGGATCTGGGAACTATAGCGTTCACTTAATTCCTTCAATTGAGCTGTTTCGCCTTTGGATATGATGAGTTGATCCTCATTGGAGATACGATCTAGTCCACCCAGCAGCGGATATCCATCGATCATTTCTCCCTTCATGCTTTCATTGTATGCATCGTCATAAACTCCTTTGATCTCTATATTCAGAAGTTCTAGGATACTGATCAATGTTCTAGCATGTCCGCCCGCTCCTATAAGTGATACTTTCATTCTAGCTGATTTCTATGATCTCATTTGCCTCATAATCCCTGCTTGCTTCCTTGCCTATGAGTTCCTTATATCTAATGGGAGAAATACCTTTTCCTCCGGTTCGCTTTCCGACAATATTCTCCAGGGAAAATTTTTCTCCTTTATTGATCCTCTTCTTGCTAACAAGACATTTTTGCAAGGACTTTCTGGTCTGTTCTTCAGAGGCTGTAGGTACCTTTTCAGTTTTACCAAGGTACTTTTCAATTATTCTTACTTCTCTTACCAAATCTTTCAACTCTTCAGGATCCAAGGATGCCCTGTGATCAGGACCTTCGGCATTTTTGTCAATGGTGAAGTGCTTTTCGATCATGCAAGCTCCCATGGGAACAGCATAAGGAGCTGCACCAGTACCCACTGAATGATCAGAATATCCTAAAAGCACATCAAATTCCTTTTTGTAAGTTTCTAAAACCTTCAAATTAGCTTCTTCATCTTCTATAGGGTAGTTGGCTGTGCATTGCATTAAGATCACATCCTGATTGTGAGCGTGTATTTCTTCTAGGGCCCTTCTAACCTCCTCCAGGAAACTCATACCTGTGGAGAGGAAAATTGGTTTGCCGGTCTCAGCGATCTTCTTTAAAAAGGGAAGGTTGGTAGTATCTGTTGATGCCACCTTGTATGAGGTCATGCCAACCTCCTCTAATTCTTCCAAACTCATCTCATCGAAAGGGGTAATGATCAATATGATCCCTTTTTCTTCGCAATAGTCTTTCAGCTCTTGGTAGTGCTCTTTTTGAAGTTCCAATTTTCGCAACATATCCGACTGACTCTCAGCATCTGAGGTGGTCTTGGTTTGATATGGTGCCTTTTCTACAGATTCAATGATCAATTCACTTGTTCGGAATGCCTGAAACTTTACTGCATCTGCCTGAGCTTCTGCAGCTATATCAATAAGCTTTTTGGCAATCTCCATATTACCACCATGGTTTACACCTGCTTCTGCAATTATAAAGCAGGGAGCATTGTTAGAGATCTCTCTTCCTTCTATCGATATGGATCTGTTGAACTTCATTCTTGAAGGTCCTCTAATTTCAAATTTTCATATTGAGCAACATCTCTTGTCAATGTCTTTCCTTCCATTTTAGGAAAGGAGGTAGGAGGGATGCCCACTTCATTGTTTCTGCTAAAGAATACATCTTCCCTTCTGAGTTTGTCCCCCTTCTTTAGATCTCTGTGAGCGATCACACTTTTCTTTTGGAACTTTCTATACTTCAATTCC
>JAUIGQ010000147.1 GCA_030429925.1 Bacteroidia bacterium
TCTGAAGTGTAATACAAGGTAGCTCCTGTCACCACTCCATCATTATCAATGATATCAGCTGTCACAGTAACAGATTGAGATGCATTTGGAGTAACCGGGTTTCTATTCACATTTGAGATATTAGCCGGTGATGCAGCCTTGTCAAAGTGAGAAGAATCAAATGGGTTGATCTCATATCCACCTGCGAAAGATGCATTTGGGTTTGCACAACCATTTTCATCTTGGAAGATCAAGCCTCTAATGTGATTGTATTGTGTTCCAATTGAGGGGGGAACCAAACTTCCTGCTGTATCCGGTGAATTTGGATTTACTGTTGAAACTCCGTTCACAACCATTGGCAAGTATCTGTCAGCTACCAATACTTGATTTCCCTGTGCGTCTGCAACATAGAACTCACATCTTGTTCCACCACTAAAGATACTAACTGAAGTAACGGTCATGTTTTGCAATTCTACATATGAACAATCCCACTGTTCTCCTGTGGTAAGAACATTCACACCATTCTGGTCTTGAATATCTCCGGCGCTGATCGTTCTAAAAGCAGGAGGCGCAGTAATTCCAACTATTGTTACCGCTGAAGCACTGATCGGTGTCAACTGGATCAAACCATTGTACTCACTTACTAATACGGTCATGTCCAAGATGTCCCCTCTAAAGGCATTCTCAATGGCAGAAACAGGAATATTATTGAAAACACCCATTACTACACAACTTTGGAAAGGACCAGTAGGACCGCCGTTGTATGATGTATCTACAACTGAGATAAATGGTCTACTACCACCTTGTACAGATGAAGAAGCTACTTCAGATAAGTTACCGTCAACGATTACGATACCTCTAGTTCTCACAGTATCACCCAAATAGGCTGAACTGTCATTGCAGCTTTGCAAGTCTTGAGCGCTTACAAAACGGATCTGATTAATGTCTACATAAGGATACGTTTGAGCAGATAAAATAGCTGCAGCAAATATCCCGAAGACAGAGAGTAATACTTTTTTCATAATGATTTTGAATTAGGTTAATTGTTTAAAGATTTATGTTTAGTTAATTAAGCAAAGTGACTGAATTTGAGTTAAGTGTGTATTTCTTCATCATTTCAATATTGTAAACTTTCCCTTCTTGATCACACCTGTGTTAAGATCTTCTACAGCAAAAACATATATTCCTCGACTAATGATCTGTGTTGAAGAAGACAGCAGGTCCCATGCATGCTCTCCACCTGAAAAGACATTCTCTTCTGCATCCTCAGCACCAAATGTTTCATACCATCTAATATCTTCCCCTTTATAATCTTGATCATGATAGATCTCATCAATGAGATCTCCTGCAGGAGTGAATATTCTAATATAGCATTTGCTAGGTAGGTTGGCAAAGATCAGTTTCCTGCTTTGTTCCTGGAAGTTACTTTTTCCCTCCCATGAAGACCCAAAGTAATATGGATTAGGATAGGCATAGGGCTCATTTTTCTCTATATCTGCATTTACCCTCTTTCCCGGGAATACCCTGAAATTATTTCCCAGCAGCGATGACTCTAAAGGTTCCAAGTTCTGATCCTCATTCCCTGTATCAAAGGCTGAAACTGCAACAGCATACTGCCATCCATTCAGCACATTTTCAACCGTATATTTATATCTATAAAGATTAGTATCTCCCTCGAAGGTGACCGGCTCCTCCAATATGATAGGGTTCAAACCAACCTCGTTGGCAAATCCATTATTTGGCAAATCATATTCAGCCACCTGTACCAAGTTTTCCAATAGATTAGGAACTCCCACTACATCAAATCCCAATTTCGACATATACACTTTGTAGCCTTCAAAATCCTTTTCCCTGGTTATTGGATCTATGGAAGCTTCAGCATTATCAGCCCAGTAGATGTCTATCTTTCCATCAGAACTTTCTACTCTGGTTTTTGGTATGTCAGGTGGGGCCGGTAAGATAAATCTTGTAATGATGCCGTTATTGTCCTTGTCCTCCCCTTCATCCAAAATACCATTGAAGTTAGTGTCTTCTCCATTGTATGCAGTCTGAGTTCGATTAGCGTGAGCTTCCAGTTGTTTTTGTTGTGCTGGGGAATTGGAAGTATAACTGCCACCATCTTCTAATTTGGGAGCCAAGATAAAAGCATAGGCGATCTTGATTGTATCCCCTGCCCTGAAATCTCTGAATGGGCCAGCAGAAACCAGATCTGACCGATTTCCGGCTGTATTGAGCTGTTGCTGGAATGTTCCACTTCCGCAAGATCCATTGTCTACATCCCAACAAGGGTCATCTTCAACACCAATTGATAATTTCTGGAATCGTTGGTTGTCATTTGCCGGAGCTTGAAAGATGCCGGTTCCGGGATTGTTGAATTGCCAACTATTGTAATTGGTGTGAAAGCTAGAATCTAATTCAGGATGATGGAATCCAAATTTATCCTCTGCTCCCAGAAACTTCTGTCCTACATAGGTATTGGTAAATCCAACATCTCCTGAGTAATCATAACAATAGGCCATGTTCAATGTATCGTTGTAGCCATTTCCTCCCTTATTATAAAAGGCAGAACCTCCACTTCCAGGAGGAGTTACATTGATATTTCTCACAACTGTATTGGCCCATAAACCAAAGTGCAGGCTATCGATCAAATTCTGAGACCCTTGGTTGCCCAAATTGATGATCTCCACATCCACAAAAACCACAAAGTCGCTGAAGGAGAAATTGAAATTGTAGGTCTTTAAGTTTACTTGAACAAAGAGCGGATTGGTATGATTGACAATGGGAGTGCTGGTGCCGGGAATGATCAGATTCTTATCTGAGAAAGTTGCTACATAGTCCTGCTGACTAACTGCTCTGGGAGTATAGAATGGATTGTCTTTCAAGGTTGATCGTTCTTCCAGACCTTGTCCCACCTCAGCAGTAAATTCAAAACCCGCATTACCGGTTTGATACCCTTGAGGTGCGTCTATGGCAGCCGTTGAAACTACTGTTCTAGTCCCGTCTTGCAGTCCGCCGATCCATATTCCCGATTCAAATAGATGTTCTATTCCCGATCCTGCCGGATATTCACAAGACTCTTTGGAAGTACCTTCTCTATATCCTCTAAAGGCATTTCCGAAAGTGCCGACATTGGTAACTGCTAATCTTACATTAGATGCTGTTGTAACCTTCTCCTCAAAGGAGGTTTGACCCATTAAAAGGCCTAAAGAGGAGAAGAAGAATCCGAACAAGACAAACCTCATTATCGATTACACAGTTGATTTTAACAATCAGTCCGCCGTTTATCGATCCTTTACATGTTTCAGTTCAGAATAGGTGCCTTGACTGGAATTTGGGCAACACAAAAATCTAAATTAGCCAATCGAAATCACCTAATTCAATGTTAAATCTTTATTAATTTTTGAATGCTATAAGTATTGTGATTCTCAACGACTTTTAGGAAGTAAACGCCCCTCTTGAAATCACTGCAATCCAACTTGATTCTACCTTTATTTTCTGCCTGCTTCTCTAGCAGTATCCTTCCTGACATATCTATGAGCTGAACCGTTCTCACTTGCTTATCATCTTTGAAGCTAACACTTAAAAAATCCTCAATGGGATTATTGAAGATATAATTTGAATGCTGCTTCACTTTCTTAATAGAAGTAGTAGCAGGCAATCTGATCTCCAGGTCCATGATCACAGGTAAGTGGTCGCTCACTGCTTCAAGAGCTTGGATCACCGCAGTGGGAGCCGAATTATTCGTTCCTGAACTAACCGCTGCATTGAAATGCTGACCATCTTGTCCGACTGCCTCATAGCTTCCGCTGATATATTGAACACTATCCGTCCCATTCATGATCTCATCAGAAGCGAGAATAAAATCAAATCGATCATCCAATCCTCCGGTTGCTCCGCAGCCTCCTGTGGTTCTTGTAGATTGTGTATGAACAATTGCATAAGGACTGTTATTTGTCCAACTACCCGGAACATTAATAGGGTCATAGAATCTCAAGGAACTGAGCGAATAGTTTAGCATATTTTGATAGGCGTTTTCATTCGATCTATATAAATTCAGATCCCCACCCAAGAGGATATTGCCATCTATATTATTGCTGTCTAAATAAGCCATGACTGCATTAGTAGCCCAGTCTCTTTCATTCTGATCTGAGGTAGTATTTCCCGCCTTCAAATGAGCGATGAAAATATGCAAGAAGGTAGTATCAGCATGCACTGAAAGATTGGGGTCTTTATAGTATAAGGTATAATGATCGATCACTCTTACCAAAGCTCGATTGAAAGGATCGAACTCTATAAAGTCATTGTCATACAACTCCAATTTTCTAGAATCCCAGTAGATCATATTTCCGGTGCTGGAACCATTGATGATCTGTCGCTGCCCCTTCTGCATGGTAGTAAATTGGTAATAATTTCTACCATTCTGGTTGAGAGCATTTTGGGAGATCCTAAAAGAGGCAGCTGGATCACTGGTACCGATCTCATTGCACACTAATATATCCGGCAAGACATGACTGATAATCGTATTCAACCCACCTTCCTTAGTGGTAGGATTGTTATTGGTATTGCTACAGCCGGTAATGGTATTGTTCCTATAATTGAGCAGATTGTAGGTCATTACTCTCAAGGTATCCATGGACTGCGACATCAACTCATTGCTAAGTAAGAGAAGAAGTAGGATGATGGGTAATTTGAGAAATATCTTTTGCATGAAGCTCAATTTGAATGAATTAGAAAGATCAAAGTTAGTAAGACTCCTGTGAAGCAGAGGTTAAATTAAAGATAGAATTAAGTTTTGACCTTTTAAAATACTGCTTATTCTTTGATCAGTTTCTTGACATAAACATTTTTCGAACTATCGATAATTCTCAGCAAGTAGATACCTGATTGGATGGAGCTAACATTTTTCTCAAAGACTAAACTTCCATCATGTCTCCATTCCTTTTGAACTTGTCCGGAAATATTGATCAATTGAATGGTTTCTATTCTGTTTTCAATATTTAGAAATTTGATCGATAGGCTTTCTTCTATCGGATTGACAATTATAAACTTCTCATCATTCGTGCTTTCTTCCAATGAAGTTGCAAGATCTCTATATCTAGTGATCTTACCATCATTATCCTTGTCTTCTCCCGGGTCAAGAACTCCATTCTGATTCAAGTCCTCACCATAATAACGGATCTGAGCATCTCTTGCATGCTCCATTAACTGGCTCATTTGCACCAATGTATTATCTGTATAAGCTGCAGTACTATCCTCCAATTTTTGAGCAAATACAAAGGCAAAGGAGACAATTAAGCTATCACCCTTATTAAAATTCCTAAACGGTCCTACAGAGATCAGATCGGATCTGTTCCCTGCAGTATTTAATTGTGACTGGAAAGTTGAACCACCACAAGATCCATTGTCTACATCCCAGCAAGGATAATCTTCCAAGCCGTTGCTCAATTTCTGATAACGGTAAGAATCATTATAAGGCGCTTGAAAAACGCCAAATCCTGGATTATTAAATTCCCATGAATTGTAGTTTGATTTAAAGCTGGGGTCTAGCATTGGATGATGAAATCCATATTTATCCTCAGACCCTAGAAACTTTTGACCAATATAAGTATTGGTATTACCCACATCCCCTGAATGATCATAGGTATATGCTAAATGCAAACTATCTACAAATCCATTTGCTCCTTTATTATAAAATCCTGCCCCACCGGATCCCGGCGGAGTAATGCCAACATTTCTGATCACTGCATTTGCAAAGATTCCAACATACACACTGTCAAGATTATTTGTACTTTGAGATGACCCTCCTGTATTTGTGATCTTCATATCGAGGAATACGATATAATCGGCATCAGCATGGTTGAAGTTATAAGATCTCATCTCTACATCGACAAACAGTGGATCTGTATGATTGACAATCGAGAAATTAGTGCCGGGCACAGTCAAATTGCTATCTCTAAAAGAGTAGATAATATCTTGATGTGAA
>JAUIGQ010000014.1 GCA_030429925.1 Bacteroidia bacterium
AAGCTGGGACTGATGGCTTATTATCTGAAGAATTTTATCACCAACCCTTCCTATTTGAATTCATCAGTTATTGATACCGTTGCATCCTTCTACGCATATTATGCTGAGCCTAGAACGCATTTCTACCAGCTCTTTGATTGGATAAAGTGGGATGAAGAACATATTGAACAGACCTTATTCAATGAGTATGACTGGGAGTTGAGTCCTGATACAACTACCAGCTGGAGGATTGGAGACGGAACAGCGGCCTTCTATAATTATATCTATTATACCGTAGCCGGATTCTCTGAATTCGACACATTTAGAAGTAATCAGATCAGAGAAGGCTTGATCACCAGAGAAGAAGGACTTGAGTTTATCAAGAAGGAAAACCGACCTAGGTTCGATTCATTGAAATGGTATTTAGAAGTGATCGGGATTGATTTTGAAAGAGCGATCTCAGTGGTAAATAAAATACCAAAGCGATATCCTATATGAAGTTTATCTATGATCCTAATTACCACTTTCTCCTGATCCAGATCCTTTTCAATTTCTTGATCGGAGGAGTGATTCTCGCCGGGATCATACAAAAGCTTATTTCTCTAAAGAATTCTGAAAACCTTCATCCTCTCCTTTCTCTATTGGTTGGTATTGGCCTTTCTCCCTATTTGATCGCCATACTTCTTAACTACCTCCTTTGGATCATACCTCATCAGTCTGATTCCTTCTATTTTATTGCAGTTATCATTGTGTTTGTTCTGCTTGCCTTTGTTGGAAGAAAGGAGATTCGAGCCCTATTGGCTTCCATCATGTCTATGCTTCGCAATTTGCATAAAGGATTGATAGTGATGGGATTTTTCGGACTGATCATATTCATGATCGGATGGTCCTACTACCTTACTACAAAAAGCCTAACAGAGCACGACACCTTGGAGTATGCGGTGCAGGGTAAAGTCTTTTACGATACCAAAGAGGTGAGCTATGATGCACATAATTATGATGAGGAAAGTGGCTTTTACTACGTAGGATTGCACGGATACTCCTTTCCACTGATTGCCAGTTGGGAAAGAATTTGCAATGGCATGCTGGGCTATCGGTCTGATCTTTTCTTTCGCTCTGTGAATAGCTTATATGGGATATGGATCTTACTGTCAATTGTATTGATAGCCTATAAAGCAGCCGGCAGGCACCTTGCCTTGATCCTATTGATCGCTCTACCTTTCACTTATGGGTATTATGAAACGATCTTCAAGTATCATATCGACTTATATCGGATCTTCTTTTTGAATTTCAGTCTGCTGGGGATGTACTTTTTGATCAAAAAGCCTTCCTGGGGGTTAGCAGTTGTATTGGCATTGATCATGGGTGCTCAAGCCAATGCGCATTCACTCGGAGCCTTGCTCTATATTTTGGAATTGGGAGTAATCTTTTTCTTTCTTCCCTTGCAATGGATACCCAGGTTAAGATATTTTGCTGCCATTTTGATATTGTCATTATTGTTTGGGTCGCTCCACTATTTGGTGGATGTAATTTGGGGAACAGGCTGGATCCTTCAGGAAATTAAATTCTATTGATAGGTTTGAAAAAGAAGGATCTATATACGCTCAGCCTTTTCACCCTATTGATCATAGGGGTGATCTACCTTGTCAATTATTTGGGAAGTATCACCATTGAAAACCCCGATACCAACCTGGCGGCAAGGAACATTGAAACTCCTGCAAAACTTTGGTTGAATGGCTATTTAGGAATGTTCTTCGGATTTAAATATTTGGGAAACATCAATTGGTTGCTACTTCCACTTTTTGGCAGCTATCTCTACAAAAAGGAATTTAAACTAAGCAGAGAGAACTGGGCTTTGATCAGCTTTTTTGCATTGGCCTTTATCTTGATCTCCTTGAAAGGGTTCTTCAATTTCAGATATGCATTCACCCTGTTGAGCTTTTGTGTCTTCATGGTTTATTTTCTTCTTCACAAGCTTTTCTATCAGCATTCAAGAGCCCTGTTTTACTCCCTCTCAGCCATTTTGCTGATCTGTATCTTCTACGGATTTGGAAAACAAATGCTGAGCGATCGGGCAAGAGCCAAGATCCAGGAAGTATTATTTGCGGAGCCCGCATACGCCGATGTGGAAGTTGAAGAAGAAACGGCTTTGGTAGTTGATACTCTTTTTACAGCAATGAGTGGGATCAATACCAATGTTGTGCTTGTCAATAACCTCCCCGACTTCTATTATCTGTCTGACTATAAAGGACTGTACTATTGGTCGGGAGATGATCTTTATTATGATGAGAATGGCAGAGGTAAGCTATTTGAAGAAAGGGCTACTGCTGAGGTGAAGAGGTTCCTGAAAGAACATAACTGCACTCATATCTACACTCATGCGACCTATGTAGGTTACAATGACGACTTCGATGATTTCCTGAAGAATGATTGTATGATGGAAATTGAGGATTTGAGTGGCCGACAACTTTATAGGGTCCTATATGACTAAGGCAAAGGAGAATAAGTTTAGCGTTGACCTAATTTGGAATGTTGCCGCATTTGGTGGGATCGTTGTTTTAGGAATACTGCTGAACATTTTCATCATTCAGTTCTATGACGCTTCTGTTCTAGGTGTTTTCAATCAGGTATATGCAGTTTATATTCTTTTCTCTCAACTAGCAGTTGGGGGAGTGCATTTGTCTGTGCAGTATTTTACTCCTCGCTTTGCAAGCTCTAACCGCTTTGTGTCTCAGATATTGGTCACAGCCTTATTGATCGCCTCTTTGTTTTCTATTGTAACTATAAGCATTGGGTATTTGCTTAGTGATATGATCGGCTCGATCTTGAATAGCCCAAAAGTTAGCGAAGGATTGTACTTCACTCTCTGGGGGCTGTTGTTCTTTTCTTTCAATAAGATCTTGCTGGCAATGAAGAATGGGCTGCGACAGATGAAAACCTTTGCAATTGGTCAGCTGTTGAGATTCGTTTTTATTTTTTCAGCTTTTCTGATCATCACTTTTCAAGAAGCTGATCCGGTCTTGTTGCCCTCAATCTTAGCTATTTCCGAGGCCATACTGTTTGTAGTTCTCTTCCTACTTTCTCTACCGGAGCTATTCAATTACCGGCATAGCGGTTCCAAAAAGGTATTCATGCTTCAATTCAAATATGGAAATACTGCATTTACAGGAAATATTTTGCTGGATGTGAATACCAAGGTTGATGTATTCACTCTTGGTCTTTTCCTCAGCGATGCCAAAGTGGGGCTGTATAGTTTAGCAGCCACAATTGCTGAAGGCTTTATGCAATTGCCGGTGCTTTACAGGAATAATTTGAATCCCATCATAACTCGTTTGCACCTGAGTAGGAATATTCAACTGAAGACAAAGGTGCTTAAGAAGAACATCAAAACGGCCTATAAGTATTTGTCGGCTTTGGGTCTGCTGAGTATTGCAGTTTTTCCGGCCATTCCTTTCCTTTTTGAGATAGAAGAACCATGGGCAGTATTTACAGTTTATGCCACTCTGGTTGGAGGAGTTGTCATTACTTCAGGATATCAGCCACTCTTGATGATCTTCAATCAATTAGGAGAACCTAAGCTCCAAACCTGGTACTTCTTTTTGATCTTTACCTCAAATGTCATTTTTAACTTTACTCTAGTTCCCTTTTTGGGAATTTATGGAGCGGCCATTGGAACATCCCTTTCCTTTTTCGTTCAAGTTGGAGTGCTCAAATATTATCTGGCTAAGAAATTTGAGTTGAATGTTTAGATTGAATCACATATTCACTTCCAACAAGCAAGTGCTTTTTCTTGCTAGTGGGCTGGCCATCGCACAAGCAATCCCGCTTTTATTTTCTCCGGTTCTTTCAAGGCTGTTCACCCCTGATGATTATGCCATTCTCGCCATTATGATCGCTATGCTCAATATAGTCTATGAGATCACTACCCTGAGATATGATAGAGCTATCGTCATTGCCAAGACTGAACTTTCAGCAAAGAATCTATTGTTCGCTTGCTTTGGCATTACCCTTTTGATCGGTTTTTTGATCTATCCGGTCACCAATTATATTTATGAGAACTACCTTATTGAGAATGATAGTGAGTCCTTAGAACTGCTGTCCTTCTTTACTCCTTTTATTCTCACCTTCATGGGAATGACCTTAGCTACCGGATTTTGGTTCCAAAGGATCAAGGCCCATAGGATCATTGTAGTAAATAAGATCGTTCAAATGTCAGCCATCACTTTTATTAGTGTAGCTCTAGGCTATTGGGGAATTAAGAATGGATTGGTTTGGGGGTATTTTGTCGGCTGGACTATTCTCTTTCTTTTTACCCTTTTTCAATTGTACAGAACCAAGGTTAGACCTTTTCTTGATTATGATAAAACGGTTTTGAGAGCTTCTCTAAAAGATCACAGTGTATTTCCAAAGTACAATACCCTCCCCGGTTTGTTCAATGCCATGGCCATGTCTTTACCTGTTTTTATCATAATTGATTACTATGGAACATATGAAGGAGGAAATTTCAACATGTGCAGGCAGCTGCTGTTGTTGCCAATTGGATTTATCTCTTCCTCCTTTTCACAGGTATATTACAGAAGGATCACAGAGGCCAAGGAAGAGGGCAAGAAGATCTTCCCACATTTGAAACAATTACTTCTTCCCGTATTGCTGATTAGTATCCCCATGGTTTTGGTAGTATCCCTTTTTGGTCCGGAGATCTTTTCATTTGTGTTGGGAAGTGAATGGGAGCTGAGTGGAGAATATGCCTCTGTTTACATTTTTGCGGTAGTGATGCAATTTTTTGCTCTTTGCCTGTCGATCGTTTTCCCGGTATTGGGATTGATAAAAGCAGAGTCGCTATTCAAAGGACTGTATTTCATCCTGATCTGTGCACTATTCGTCTTCAAAGTGAACGATTCTCAGACATTTGTAATCTATTACAGTATCATTGAGATCATCTCGTTTGGAAGCATGCTCACCTATTTATTGATCAAAGCAAAGAATAACTAGAATGGGAAGAGCGGAGTGGATCAAGTTATTTTCAAAACCAATTCCTTTGGTCTTTTCATTGTTCCTCTTGGTAATCACTATTTTGCCAAAGCTCACTTCCCTTCTCATTGTTGTTTTACTCTTATTATGGCTTTTTGAAGGGGGGTGGAAAGCTCGAATTTCTTTCTACAAGAAAAACCCAGCTGTATTTATTCTGCCCATCTTCTTTCTATTGCATTTGGTCTCCTTGAGTTATTCTGAGAACATAGACATTGGATGGAAGAAGATGGAGACCTTACTGTCTATGCTCATCTTTCCCTTGATGGTTCCAACCTTTAAGAAGCTGGATTATGAGGAACAGAAAGAAACTTATAGGTGGGCTTTTATCATAGGTATTTTGATCAACTTGGTTCTTTGCTTGAGCAGATCTACAGCCTTGTTCTCCTACGAGATGTATGCGCGCTATCATAGAATAGAGCTGGAAGTTTACCCTTACACCAACTATTTCTTCTATAGCTATCTATCTTATTTTATGCACTATGGATACTTGGCAATGTATGTGAATGTAGCTATTGCCTTCCTGCTGAAAGTCGTGTCAAAAAGAGAAAGCAGCAGCAAGCTAAAAAGGAACGCTTACATATTGTTAGTGCTCTTTTCAATTTTCGTTTTGTTATTGAACTCTAAGGCCGGAATCCTCGCCCTTTTAATTCTTTACCTCTACTTTGCCATATTTCAGCTGCTCAAGAACGGCAATACAAAAAGCGCGGTGCTCAGTATTTCAACGGTCGTTCTTTTGGGTATTGCTCTCTATCAGTTCGTTCCTCATACAAAGGAGAGAGTTCAAGGAATGATCAATGGCATTACCAATACTGAGGTTGATCCCACCTCTCATGAATCAACCCAGCTTAGAATTTTTGCCTGGCGCTCATCAATGGATCTGATCCAAAAGGAATGGCAATTGGGTTATGGACTAGGAGATGCCAATATTGTGCTCTTGGAAGATTATGAGAAGAAGGGATACATTGGAGCATTGGAGGAAGACTTGAATGCCCACAATCAGTTTTTTCAAAGTATGTTGAATGTCGGGATCCTTGGTACTGTCTTACTCTTGTTCTTTTTTGTATACCTCTATTTTATAGGAATAAAGAGTTTGAGCTTTGAGCTTCAAGTCTTTGCTCTGATCACTTTTTTGGCCTTTCTCGCAGAGGCCTATCTCCAAACTCAAAAAGGAGTTCTGTATACAGTTGTTCTTTCTACCCTTCTCCTAACTGATTATTTTGGAGAACGTTTTAAGGATGATCTTAAGGTCGAGTAGAAAATTCTTCTTTTGAATATATTCCAGATTGAGTGCTAACTTTTTAGGCATGATCTCCTCTATATAAGACCTTTCCGGATCTTCTGCTTCTCCAAGGATCTTGTTTTCTTCAAAGTACTCCAAAGACGCAAGATCGGTTAATCCGGGCTTTACACTTAACACCTTTTGTTGCTCTTCATTGTAGAGATCTACATACTTTCTAACTTCCGGTCGCGGTCCAACAATGCTCATTTGATTAAAGACCACATTTATCAATTGCGGAAGTTCATCCAATTTATACTTCCTCAAAAAGTACCCAATTGAAGTGATCCTACTATCTCTTTCACCTATAGTGATCTGTCCTTTTTGATCTGAATTGGGTTTCATGGTTCTAAACTTCAACAGCATGAATGGAGCAGAGTCTTTGCCAATTCTTTCTTGCAAATAGAAGGGGCCACCTTTGGATGTAAGACTAATGATCAAACTGATCAGGATAAAAAAAGGAGATAGAATGATCAGCGCTATTATGGAAGCAAGTAAGTCGAAAAACCTCTTAAGCATCTAGGGTTTCAGTTACAGCATCTTTTACAGCTTTGCAGACTGTTTGCAGGTCTTCATCACTTAGATCGAAATAGACCGGCAATGAGATCTCCGATGCAAAATTTTTATAGGCTACCGGATAATCATCCATTTGATATCCAAGCTTTTTATACTGAGTGAACAAAGGCAAAGGTTGGAAGTGAACATTAGCTGATACATCCTTGTCGAAGATCCTTTGAATGATCTCGTCCCTTTGCTCTTCAGTAATGTGTTTGATCCTCAACATGTATAAATGATAAGAGCTCTCTCTTTCTTGGTCTTTTGATATTGGAAGGATAGCCCAATCACAAGAAGAGAAAGCTTGATCATACATTTCAAAGAGTTGCTTTCTTCGCTTCAACGTTTCACTTTCATAATATTTAAGCTCTACCAATCCCATAGAAGCAAGAATGTCTGTCATATTTCCTTTGAATCCCGCCTCAACAATATCATATTTCCAATTTCCCTTTTGTGTTTTGGCCAATGCATCCTTACTCTGACCATGCAAGGATTTTATGTTCAATGCTTGATAGACTTCATTTGGGTCAATGTTGGAAGGAAGGTTAAAGGCAATTGCGCCACCTTCCGCGGTAGTCAGGTTTTTTACGGCATGAAAAGAGAAAACACTGGCATCTGCTTGGGCACCTAATGTCTTTCCTTCATATTTAGCTCCTAAACTATGGGCGGCATCTGCCATTAAAAAGATCCTTCCCATTTGTTCCTGTTCTTTACTATTTGGTTGGAACAAAGCCTTTACTTCTTCTGAACGGATCAACTGATTCAACTCTTCATACCTGCAGGGAAGCCCACCTATATCAACCGGAATGATGGCTTTGGTCTTATTGCTGATCTTTTCTTTCACCGCTTCCAGATTGATGGAAAAGTCATCTTCATTGATGTCAACCATCACCGGTGTTGCTCCGCAATGAATTACCACATTAGCAGTTGAGCAATAAGTGTAGGCTGGTAGGATAACTTCATCGCCTTCCTTAACGCCCAGCCACCTGAGGATAAACTCCATTCCTATGGTTGCAGAATTCAGGCATAATACTCTTTCAACACCGCAGTACTTGGCCAATTCCTTCTCAAGCTGTTTTGTTTTAGGACCGGTAGTGATCCAACCCGACTTGAGGGTATCAACTACCTCGTCAATTATTTCTTGATAGATCTTTGGGGGAGAGAATGGAATCATTCCTTTACTAGTATTGGGTTATTCAGCGATGCTAATTTTGCTGCAAATTTTGATTTTCTGCTTTATCGAGGGCCTCGTACTTAGAGTTATTGCTCACGTATTCCGGCACGATCTCCTTCATCATCTTGACCAGTTTCATTTCATCATCCAGATCTATTGAAACCAGTTCTTCGATTTTTGGTTTTATCTCCTCTAAAGAATAGGTTTCAACCTTGGCAATCATTATATCCTGATGATGGGTGGGCAAAGTATTCTCTTTGTCGTTCAACAACTCTTCATAGAGCTTTTCACCCGGGCGAAGTCCGGTGTATACAATTTGAATATCTGTTCCTTCTTCTAGTCCGGATAGTTTTATCATTTCAGATGCAAGGTCTTTTATCTTGATGGATTGGCCCATATCAAAGATGAAGATCTCACCTCCCTTGCCGGAACTACCGGCTTCTATTACCAGCTGGCAGGCTTCCGGGATGGTCATGAAATATCGAGTGATCTCCGGATCTGTTACGGTGATGGGCCCGCCTTTTTCAATTTGTTTTCTGAATAAAGGGATCACAGAACCGTTGGAGCCCAATACATTACCGAATCTTGTGGTAATGAACTTTGTTTCTGAATGAGCATTTAAAGACTGAGCATAGATCTCTGCCACTCGCTTAGAGGCACCCATCACATTTGTTGGGTTCACCGCCTTGTCAGTAGAGATCATCACAAAGGTTTGCACCTTGCTCTCATTGGCGAGGTCTGCTAGGATCTTTGTGCCCATTACATTGGTTCTCACAGCCTCAAATGGATTATTCTCCATTAATGGAACGTGCTTATAAGCAGCTGCATGATAAACGATATCCGGCTTTGCAGACTTGAATAGCTGTCGCATTCTTTCCTCATGACAGATATCACCAATTACAATTTCAAGGCTCTTAGAACTCTTGGAGGCGCTTAGTTCCATCTCTAACTCATAAAGAGCAGATTCTGCCTGGTCTAACATGATCACTTTCTTAGGATCGTATTTGACTACCTGTCTAACAATCTCACTTCCAATAGAACCTGCGGCTCCACTGATCAAAATGCATTTTCCCTTAATTTGCTTGCCTATCAGATCTTTTGAAAGCTCGATGGATTCTCTGCCCAATAGGTCTTCTATCTTCACTTTCTTGATTTGCTTGAGACTTAATTCACCATTGATCCATTTTGAGGCACTGGGAACATTCAAAACCTGAACTTTATTTTCCAGACATAAGAGTGTGATCTGGTTGAGTCTGCTCTTTTTCAGGTTTTGGGGAGAAATGATCAAATGACTAATTTCTTTTTCCTGCAAAACTTTCGAGAGCTCATCTCCTCTATAAATAGGCTTGTTCTCGAGTCTTCTTTTGCTCTTGATGGTGTCATCATCAACAAAGCCAACAATGGCGAATTCACTTTTAGCATTTTTCTCAATCGCCCTCTTTGCGATCAAACCAGCTTCTCCGGCACCGAAAATGAGAGTAGGAAATTTTCCCTTCATCGGATTTCTGTAATCTTCATACATCAATCTGATGTAGGTTCTGGAAGCAATCATAATGGTTGTTGTGAGCAGAAACTCCAGGATCACAATGGAGAAAGGAATGATGAAGATAGAAGAGAGTTGATAGGAGATGAAGTTGCTTCCGGCAATGATCAAACTCCCTATGAAACTTATGAGCAGAATCCTTTTTGAATCTTCCGTGCTGGTATATCTAATAATAAAGGAATATGGTTTGCCTATTAAGAAACTAATAGATCTTATTCCAATTATACTCAGCGCTGCATATTTAATTAGAGGAAGCTCATTATCTGGAATTGCAAAATTGAAACGTAGCAAGTAGGCCAGAACAATAGAAAAAATAACAATTGAAAGGTCAATGAAGAAGATAACCCAGCGAGGAGTATTTTGTCTGAATAGCAGCTCTTTTAGCATCAATCCAAATTTAGAGATTTAATTAGCAGGGGCAAATAGATCACTTGATCCGACTATTCTTTTAAAAGGTACTCTTCCAGCTTTTCAGCCACATTTCTATCGTTTGCTAATCGCGGTAGTTTGTTTTGTCCGCCTAACTTCCCTCTCGACTTCATATATTCATTGAACGCACCTTCTTTTAAATATTGGATCTTCAGCTTTTGAAGGATGTTGCCATCAATAAGGTCCTTGTAATAAGAGTTGAGCTCGCAAAGCTTAGAGTTGAGTTTTTCGATAAAAAGGTCCCTGTCTGAGGGCAATTTCTTGAATTCAACATACCATTCATGGTAGGGTAGTTCTCCTTCTTTCGGTTCAACTCTTGGGGCAAGGTGAAACTCTGCTAGTTCTGCATCTGAATTCTCAATCGCAAAACTCATTGCTTTTTCCACCTCTTCAGCTATTACATGCTCTCCAAAGGCTGAAGTGTAGTGTTTTACTCTTCCGCTTACCACAATTCTATATGGATCTTTTGAGACAAAGCGGACGGTATCTCCAATGTTGTAGGCCCAAAGTCCTGCATTGGTTGAAAGAAGCAAGAGGTAGTTTACTCCTAGCTCAACCTCTCCAATGGTAAGCCGCTGTGGATTTTCTTGTCCCAGTTGGTCAACCGGAATGAATTCATAGAAGATCCCTGAATTCAGGAGAAGTAGCATCCCCTCCTTTTGATAATCATCTTGATAGGCGATAAAACCCTCTGAGGCAGGATACAGTTCAATGGAGTCAATATCCTTACCGATCAGCTTTTTCATCAAAGCTTCATAGGGTTTGTAATTTACTCCACCGTATATAAAGAGTGAAAAATCAGGGAAGATCTCTTGAATGCTACTTTTCTCTGATCTTTCGATCAATCGTTCGAAATACATTTGTACCCATGGAGGTATACCGCTGATCACGCTCATTTTTTCCTTCATGGTTTCACTTACAATGGCATCAACCTTTTCTTCCCAATCTTCTATGCAATTGGTCTCAAAAGAAGGCAATCTGTTCGATTGAAGATAGGAGGGAACATAGTGAGCAACAATCCCACTTAATCTGCCCGTGGGGATCGCCTTTGAGTGATCGAGCTCAGGGCTCCCTTGGAGGAAGATCATTTTTCCGTTGACGAAACGAGTATTGTTGCTATGGGCAATATAGTGGAGGATGGCATCTCTTGCGGCCTGAATGTGGTAAGGTAATGACTCTTTGGTAAGAGGAATATACTTTGCACCTGAAGTTGTTCCACTTGTTTTACTAAGATATTTGGGTTTCCCCGGCCATAATACATCAGCCTTACCTTCCACCACTTTATCGACATAGGGTTTTAGTCCTTCATAATCTCTGTACGGAACCCTTTCTTGAAAGTCGGAAAAGTTCTTAATGGAACTAAAATCATGGTCCTTACCAAAGGCCGTATTGGTGGCAGAGCGGATAAGTGATTTAAAGACCTTTTGCTGAGTAAGCAGGGGATTAGCCGCCCATTTAGAAGTTCTCTTTACAATAGTCTTAGCAAATATGGATGCTGCTATTTCTTTTATACTCATCAATTAAAATTGATATAGTTCGCAGGGTCGAGGGCAACACCTCCTTGCCATAGTTCGAAATGCAGATGGGGTCCGCTAGACAGTTCACCGGTGTTGCCAACAATTGCAATAGCTTCACCCGCTCTTACTTCATCTCCAACCTTTTTCATCAATACAGAGTTATGCTTATAGATGGAGGTCAAATTATTTTCATGCTGTACTTGGATAACATAACCGGTTTCCACCGTCCATTCCGCAAAGATCACTGTCCCTCTGAGCACGGCTTTTACAGCTTCATCCTTAGGGGCAACAATATCTATCCCATAATGCTCTGTTGAGATGTCATAAGATTGGGTTACGGTTCCTTTCAATGGGTTGAAAAAGAACAGTCGGTCTACGGCATTCAACCTTCTTTCTTTTCCCAGCTCTAAGGAATATGAATCTTCTCTCTCCACATATTCTCTTAACAAGGAATCTTCAATAGACTTTCCATTTCCCTTTTCCACTTTGCTTATCGGAGCATTTTGTCCGGATTTTGATTCAGAAGAATCATTGCTCTTCATGGAGGGATCTTCTCCCCTCAAAATAGAATTGATATTGTCTAGATATTGTTGGTTCAATGCTAACTCTCTTTCCAGGGAGTCTGCTTTTAGTACCATATAGGTGAGGTCTTTTCGCAGATTTACATCCGTATAACCGGGGATAGACTCTCTCAATGGTGTAAAGACGATCACACCAGCAACCATCAAGATGATCAAGACCGTTAGACTCAAGAAGAGGGTAAAGATGTTAAGTGGAGAAAGTCTGTAAGAGAATTTCTCTTCAAAGGTGGCATCGTTCAAGATCACCATTCGGTACTTGTTCTTGAGCTTCCTTAAGATCTTCCGCTTTTTCTTCTCTTCTTCCATGCAATAAATGAAAGCTCAAATATCCGAAATTATAGGGGCTAACTTTTCAACTGAGCCACATCCATCTTTACTTAATTTTGCCAATTCAGCTATTTTGGATACTATTTCCCAGGGAATTTAGTTTTATTGCCGTGAAGAAAAGGCCTCTTTTCAGTTCTCTATTGTTGATTCTTATTGGGATAAGTATGCTTTCATCTTGTTCCAGAAAGAAAAGCACATTCACCTCAAGGGCATATCATAATACCACTTCAAGGTATAATGGATATTTCAATGCAAGGGAGATCATGAAGAAGAATGAGTCTGAGCTTGTGGAATCCTATCCATTCGATTATTCTCAGCTATTGCCCATTTTCATCTATCCGGATGAGAACAAGTCGCAAAAGATGTATCCGGAAATGGACAAGGTGATCGATAAGTGCTCTCAGGTGATAGAGCGCCATACCATGTACATTCGAAAGAAAGAACATGTAAAGTGGATCGATGACTCCTATTATTTAATTGGTAAGGCAAGGTTTTACAAGAAGCAGTATGAACTTGCTGAAGAGACCTTTTTATATGTCTATCAAGCCTATAAAAAGAATCCACAGCGATATCGTGGCTTGAATTGGTTGATCAAAACCTATGTTGAGAACAGGGAATGGGATAAGGCAGAAGAATTCTTGGACCTTGCCGAAGACGAACAAAAGAAGTATCCAAAAGAACTTTGGGGAGATCTCAATGCCGTATATGCGGAGTATCACTTGAAGAAAGACAAGGATATGGTAAAGGTCATTGAGAAGTTAGAGAACGCCCTTCTGTTCATTGAGGACAAAGAAGAGAAAAGAAGGTATACCTACATACTTGCTCAGATCTATCAAGAACAGAGAAGCTTTTCACAGGCTACTCAGTATTATTCTCAGGTATTAAAAATGAAACCTGATTATACCATGCGTTTCAATGCAAGGATCAGCAGAGCTATCGCTTTGGATGTAAGCGCCTCTAACACTGAGGACATTAAGAAAGAGCTTCGAAAGATGCTGAAGGATAAGAAGAACGAAGAATTTCGCGATCAGATCTACTATGCGATGGCAGAGATCGCCATGAAGGAAGATGATGAACCATTGGCAATTGACTATTTGAAACAGTCTGTGAAAGCAAGTAAGCAGAATGTGAAGCAAAAAGGACTTTCCTATTTAAGGCTGGCAGACATTCATTTTGAGCAACCTGATTATCTAAAGGCTCAACTTTTCTATGACAGTACCTTGCAGTACCTGCCTGAAGATCATGAAAACTATTACGATGCTGAAGAGAAGAACAACAGTTTGCAAGATCTGGTAAAGAACCTGAAGATCATTCAACTGCAAGATAGCTTGATGGCTTTGGGGGCACTTTCTGAAAAGGATAGAAAGAAAGCGGTTAACAAGATCATTAAAGATATTAAAGACAAAGAGGCAGAGGCAGAGTATGCAAGATTAAGAGCTCTGGAGATCGCGCAAGCTGAAAGAGAGCAAAGCGCCATTGTTAACAATGGAAATAGTGGCAGAAGAGGGGAGTGGTACTTCTACAACCAAACCACCATGGCCTTGGGAATGACTGAATTTAAAAGGATTTGGGGAGATCGTCAGTTGAAGGATAATTGGAGAAGATCAAAAGCCGGCTCTGCCGGATTGAGCCCAATTGCCACTGCCAATTCACTATCTGGTTCTAACAATGAAACAACCGAAACCGGCTCAGGATCGGAAACTAATTCTCAAGTAGCTGAAAAGAAAGGAGACGAAGAGAAGTATGATCCTGAATTTTATCTGAAGGACATTCCGGTTGATATTCAAGATCGGTTGGAAGCAAATGGCAAACTGATCGAAGCCTTGTTCAATGTAGGTACGATCTTCAAGGAGAGTTTCGAAGACTACAAGAATGCCGTGGCGTCTTATAGCAGAATTACAAAGGATTATGACACTTCTAGGTATAATTTGCCTGCCCACTATCAATTGTATAGGATCTATGTGATCGTTGACGATAAGGAGATGGCAGAGAAGGAGAAGCAATGGGTATTGGATAATCACCCATTCAGCGAATATGCCTATTTGATCAAGAACCCCGATTATAGCAAGGAGTCGAAGGAGAGCAAAGAAAAAGTGGAAGAGTTTTATGAGTCAACTTACAGGCTCTTTACATATGAGCTTTACAATGATGTGATAGCGAGTTGCAAAAAAGCAGATGAGGTCTTCACCAACAACCATCTTAAACCACAATTTGATTTTCTCAAAGCCAAGGCGATCGGATATACTAGGCCAAAGGAAGAATTTAGAGAAGCTTTGATCAAAGTAATTGGAGACCATCCTGAATCTGATGTCAAACCTGCAGCTCAGGAAATATTGGCCTATATGAACAAGGGTGGAGAAGTGCAGAAAAAGGAAAATGAAGCACCTCCCTATTTTTATGACCCAACAGGGAAGCATGTATACATTATGTCTCTGCCAGGAGGAACAAAAAAAGCTCAGGACCTAAGGATCAAGATATCGAACTTCAACAAAGAATACTTCCGAGAGAACGATCTGGAGTTTACAACCACAGCTTTGAGCGATAGAAAGCTTTTTATGATCCGAACCTTCTCAAACGAGAAAGAGGCGCTGAGGTATCTAAGGGCTATTAGAAATCAGGTAGAGATCAGTCTGGCAGCAAAGCAAGAAAATGGGTTTGACTATATCATAACCAATGATAACTTTAAGCTGCTGTTCAAAAGCAAGAAAGAAGAGCTGTATTTGAACTTCTTTAAAGATAAATACCCCACTTAGAGAAGATTAGGACTATATCCCTAGATAATCTTACCTTTGCGCCGTCTAAACGCAATGCTAAGTAATAAAAGCAAAAAGATGGCACGTAATAATGACTCTTCTGAAAGTTCGATCAATATAATCAGAAGCGGAACGGAGATCAATGGAGATATCAACTGTAAAGGTGATATCAGGATCGATGGTACTTTGATCGGAAATCTGAATTCCGATGGAAAAGTTGTAGTTGGTGAAGAAGGAGTAGTTGAGGGAAATATCACTTGTTCCAATGCAACCATTTCCGGCGGAGTAAAGGTGAAGATTGAAGTAAATGAACTCTTAACTCTCAAGTCAACGGCCAACCTGGTTGGCGAGATCAGTACGAATAAGCTGATGATCGAACCGGGTGCAAATTTCTCCGGCAGCTGTAAAATGGGCGCTGTTATCAAAGGCATAGATGGTTCAAAAGGAGAACAAGAAGAAAAGAGAGAAAGAACAGCCTAATCAATTTCTCAAGTATACCGGCATTGCCACTCAAATGACAGTTGTTATATGCGCTGGTGTTTTTGGTGGCATTTATTTAGATGAGAAAGCTGCTAACGAGACTCCCTGGTTTACTATAGCAGGTTCTCTATTATCGGTTGCAATTGCACTCTATTTAACTATTAAAGATCTACTCAAGTGAAACTGAGGTTTATTCCAACTCTTCTGCTCTTAACAATTGTAAGTATTGTGCTGCATTATTTGCTCTTTTCACAAATGAGTCTGGATTGGAATGTGTGGATCTGGTTCCTCTACCTCTATTTCCCCCTGTTAAGTTTGATCATATACTATTTACTGAACAAGCAGATAGCCGGAAGACCGCAAACCTTTGTCACCCTATTTATGGGAAGCATGGCTGCAAAATTATTTATCTCTATGATGGTGCTGTTAATGGTGATCTACTTCAACCCTTCCATAAAGATCCCGTTTGCCATCTCTTTCATGTTTCTCTACCTATTGTATACCACCCTCAATACAATTTTTATCTTCGGTAAATTAAAGGGCAAGTAAGAGTTTGCTTCTCAGAAAAAAAGCCTCTTTTTTTGGTTTTTTATTCCTTTTTTATTCCATACTTTTGCGGTCGAATTTCTAAGACCATAAAGTTGACAGAGAAAAGAAGCGCAAACCCCACTGATTTTAAGACTTTTAGACTAGTTTTAGCCGCGCTGTTTGCAGTGCTTTTTAATTTAAATTCTCACTCACTTCATGCCTCAGGTGGAGAAGGAAGCTTCAATGCTGGTGAGATGATCATGCATCACATTAGTGACGCACATGAGATCCACATCATTGGAGATGTAGCGATCTATCTTCCTGTGATCATTAAGACCGAAGAGGGCTGGGATGTGTTTTCATCCTCTCATTTCTATCACAATGAGAAGCACTTAGACTCTGCTAGTGGCGGTGTTCATTATTACGAGCATGACAATTACCTTCTCTTTCATGAACACATCTATCTGAAAGAAGATGGATTGGTTTTGAATGAAGCAGGCGAGCCTGTTAATCAAGCAGTTGCTTTGGACATGTCTATTACCAAGAATGTAGCGGGAATTTTCTTGACCATCATTCTAATGCTGATCATTTTCATGTCTATAGCTAAGGCTTATAAAACGAGAGGCATGGTTGCTCCTAAAGGATTACAAGGATTCATGGAGCCATTGATCCTCTTTGTTAGAGATGAAGTTGCAAGACCTTCCATAGGTAAAGGTGCAGATAGATTTGTTCCTTTCTTATTAACAATCTTCTTTTTTATCTGGATCAGTAACTTGCTGGGATTGATTCCATTTTTAGGTGGACTGAACATTACGGGAACGATGAGTGTGACCTTGGTTCTTGCAACCCTTGTTTTCATTATTACTACCATTAACGGTAAAAAAGATTATTGGGTGCACATTCTTTGGCCTCCAAATGTACCTTGGCCTATTAAGCTCATATTGGTACCAATAGAAATTGCAGGTTTGTTTATTAAGCCGGCTGTATTGATGGTTCGTTTAACAGCCAACATTACTGCTGGTCACATTATCATCCTTGCTTTCGTTGCATTGATCTTCATCTTTGGAGAGCAGTCGGCGGGTGCAGGATATGGAGTAGGTATTGGTTCTACTCTCTTTATGATCTTTATGAACTTTATCGAGTTGTTAGTTGCTTTCTTACAAGCATATGTATTTACGCTACTAGCGGCTCTCTATTTTGGAGCAGCCATTGAGGAGGCTCACCATTAATTTGTAATCTATTTATTAATTAAACTATATATAAAATGGATTTTTTAACAGTATTACTAGAGGTTGCAGCTGCTGCCGGCTATGCCGGTCTAGGAGCGGGTGTTGCAGCTATCGGCGCAGGATTGGGTATCGGTAAGATCGGTGCTTCTGCTCTTGAGTCAATGGCTCGTCAGCCTGAATCAACCGGTGACATCAGAGCGAATATGATCGTTGCTGCTGCACTTGTTGAAGGGGTTGCACTTTTCGCAGTAATCGTTTGTCTGTTAGTTGTATTAGGCTAACAAAAGAACCGAAAGGCGACTCAGCGGTTGGCTGAGTTCGCTTTTCTTTTCACACTAAGACTTATAAATAGATATATAAGATGTTATCAGTTAGTATAGGAACAGTTATTTGGACAACCATCGCTTTTTTAGTTGTGGTTTTCCTATTGGCAAAATTCGCTTGGAAGCCAATTCTGAACTCCATCAGAGAAAGAGAGGAATCCATTGAGAAAGCTTTGGAGGATGCAGAGAAGGCAAAAGAGATGATGAGAGAATTGAAGGAGAACAATGAGAAACTTCTTCAAGAAGCTAGAATGGAAAGAGATGAGTTGATGAAGTCTGCAAGAGATGCAAAAGACAAAATGATCTCAGAAGCCAAGGATAAAGCTAAGGAAGAAGGTGATAAGATGATTACCAATGCCAAAGAAACCATCAGAGCTGAAAAAGCTGCTGCAATGAATGAATTGAAAAATCTTGTTGCAGAACTTTCTTTGAATATCGCCGAGAAGATCATCAGAGAGAAGTTGGCGAACGAAGGAAAGCAAAAAGAGATCATCGAGAATACGCTTAAAGAAGCTAAACTGAACTAATAGCGATCAGATGAAAGGACAAAGAGCAGCAGTCAGATATGCAAGATCTTTTATGCTATTGGCAAAGGAGAAATCCCAGCTTGAGGCATTGAAAGAAGATATTGAAAGCATTCTGCAGTCTATCGAAAATAGTAAGGAGCTAGAGAACTTCTTGCATAGTCCGTTGATCAAGATCGAGAAGAAGAAGGAGATCTTGAACAGCTTGTTCAATGGAAAGGTAAGTGAACTAAGTCTGAAGTTCATCATTCAGATCACTGATCACAAGAGAGAGAATTTGATGAAATTGATCTGTCAGGAGTTCATCAAGCAATACAACAAAGAGCACAACATTGCCCTGGTTAACTTGACTACTGCAACTCAACTGAACGATTCTCAAAGAAAGGAGATCTTGGATTTTATCAAATCTGCTTATAATTTCTCTGCTGTAGAATTTGAAGAGAAAGTTGATGAAGACTTGATCGGAGGATTGATCTTGAGAATTGACGACAAGCAAATTGATGGAAGCATCAAGAGAAAATTACAAGACATAAAACAAGAATTAATACACGCATAAAAGCAAAATTTTTTAAAAATGGCTGAAGTGAATCCGGCAGAAGTATCTGCAATTTTAAAAGACCAATTAGCAGGAGTAAAGTCCGCAGCAGACCTAGAAGAAGTAGGTTCTGTATTGCAAGTTGGTGACGGTATTGCCAGAATCTATGGTATGTCGCAAGTTCAATCAGGTGAGCTGATCGAATTTGAGAATGGTTTGATGGGTATTGTATTGAACCTTGAAGAAGATAATGTTGGAGCAGTATTGCTCGGATCTTCAAAACATGTTAAGGAAGGAGATACAGTAAAAAGAACCGGCAGAATTGCCTCTGTGAATGTAGGTGAAGGAATGCTAGGAAGAGTTGTTGATACCTTGGGTACGCCTATCGATGGTAAAGGGCCTATTGAAGGAGAGACCTTCGAAATGCCGATCGAAAGAAAAGCACCGGGTGTAATTTATCGTCAGCCTGTAAATGAACCACTTCAAACTGGTATCAAAGCGATCGATTCTATGATCCCGGTTGGAAGAGGACAAAGAGAGTTGATCATTGGTGACCGTCAGACCGGTAAAACCACTGTTGCTATCGATACCATCATCAACCAGAAAGAATTCTACGATAGAGGGGAACCTGTATACTGTGTTTATGTAGCAGTAGGACAAAAAGGTTCTACGGTTGCCGGTATCGTTAAGACATTAGAAGATGCAGGTGCTATGGCTTATACGACCATTGTTGCCGCAAACGCATCTGACCCTGCTCCTATGCAGTTCTACGCTCCGTTTACAGGTGCTGCTATCGCTGAATATTTTAGAGATACTGGTAGACCTGCATTGATCATTTATGATGATTTATCGAAGCAGGCGGTTGCCTACCGTGAAGTATCACTTCTATTGAGAAGACCTCCGGGAAGGGAAGCATATCCAGGTGATGTATTCTATCTTCACTCAAGATTATTGGAAAGAGCTGCAAAGGTGATCAACGACGATACTATTGCTTCTCAAATGAACGACCTTCCTGATTCATTGAAAGACAAAGTGAAAGGTGGTGGATCCATCACTGCACTTCCGATCATTGAAACTCAGGCCGGTGACGTATCTGCTTATATTCCTACGAATGTGATCTCGATCACAGACGGACAGATCTTCTTGGAGTCTAACCTCTTCTTATCCGGAGTTAGACCTGCGATCAACGTTGGTATCTCTGTATCTAGGGTTGGTGGATCTGCTCAGATCAAATCCATGAAAAAAGTAGCCGGTACCTTGAAACTTGACCAAGCTCAGTATAGAGAACTAGAAGCTTTTGCAAAGTTTGGATCTGATCTGGATGCCGCAACAAAATCTGTATTGGACAAAGGAGCTAGAAACGTTGAGATCTTGAAGCAAGCTCAAAACTCACCAATGTCTGTTGAAGACCAAGTTGCCATCATCTACTTGGGAACAAAAGGTTTGTTGAGAGATGTTCCGGTGGATCAAGTGAAGAAGTTCGAGAGAGAATTCTTGGAATATATGAATGCTAAGCACAGAGATACGCTAGATTCATTGAAAGCAGGAAATTATACAGATGCTGAAACTTCAGTATTGGAGAAAGTAGCAGCTGACTTGACCGCAGCATATAAGACAACTAAGTAAGAATAGAGCTGAACTAGAATAAATGGCTAATCTTAAGGAAATACGAAGCAGGATCACTTCTGTTAGTTCAACCAGACAGATCACATCTGCCATGAAGATGGTATCTGCTGCCAAACTGAGAAGGGCGCAGGACGCAATTACTCAAATGCGACCTTATGCCAATAAGTTGAAAGAATTGCTGATGAACCTCAGCGAAGCTGCAGCCGATATGGAGCAAGGAAGCTATACAGAAGAAAGAGAGGTTGAAAGAGTTCTTTTGATCCCGATCACTTCTAATAGAGGACTTGCAGGGGCATTCAATGCCAATGTGATCAAGGAAACTAATAGAAGAATTGCCGAGGAATATTCCGATAAGGATGTTACCGTACTTTCCATTGGTAAGAAGGCAGATGATTTCTTCAAGAAAACTACCTACAACATTAAGGGTACAACTCTTCCTTCTAGATTAGAGCAGCTTTATGATGATCTTACATTTGAAAGAGTGTCTGATGTGGCTCAGAAGATCATGAACTCTTTTTCCTATAAGCAGTTCGATAGAGTAGAGTTGATCTATAACCAATTCGTTAATCCGGCTGTTCAAAATGTTGTAAGCGAGCAATATCTTCCGGTGGTGCCACCAGAAGGCGAATTAGAGGAGAATGAGAAGTCTGATTACATTTTTGAACCTACCAAAGAGTTCATTATCGGAGAACTTCTTCCTAAATCATTGAAGATCCAATTGTACAAGGCTATCCTTGATTCTTATGCTTCAGAGCATGGTGCAAGAATGACCGCTATGCATAAAGCAACAGACAACGCATCTGAATTGATCGGAGAGCTGAAATTGGTCTATAACAAAGCAAGACAGGCTTCAATTACCAATGAGATACTTGAGATCGTTGGTGGTGCAGAGGCACTGAACAGCTAGTAGGCCAAAGACTAAAGAACTTTTACTCTTTGCTCTAGTTCATTGAAGACATTCTAACTTCACTTCCCATCTGCAGCTTAGAATAGCTATTTTTGGATAGGTCTGAAAATTGCTATTCCTTAAGTATGCGAAAAAGAAATGGTCTTATACCCTTCATTGTTGGAGTTCTATCCATTTTCTTTTTCATATTAGGACATAATAATTCCACTTTAGAGCAGGAGAATCAAGGCTTTGAAGAATTTCAGTCAGCTCAAAAGGAATCTCTTCAGAAGCTTTTAAACGAACTTGAGTCGGACCTTGAAGTAGGAAAGTTATTTCATAGGCTTCCAGCTTATCAATCTCTTTACAAGTCGGAAAGAATTTCACTCTTCATATTAAAGAGCGATGAATTGTTCTTTTGGAATGAGGAAGAAAGTCCCCTTGATCTATCATCCTTAAAAGCAAAGAGCGATTTCATCAGAACACCCAATTCTTTGCACTTCGGTCTTAGAAAGCAAAAGGATAGCCTGACCTTTATTGCCTTAGAGCAGATCGGTCGCCGATATCCTTATCAGAATAGCTATCTCAAAACTGAGCTTTCAGAAGAATGGATACCCTACTTGGATAAAGTTGATGAGCTAAAGGGTTGGAGCAATGAGCAGTCTATTTCAACCGTTAATAATCAAGTTCTTGTCAGCAGTCTTTTCCTAATTCTAGGCTTGATCTTACTCTGTTATTCCATTCCTCTGCTATTGAGAATTGACGCTAAACTTTCCAATTATCTTACGATACTATTGATCCTTCTAGTTAGGACAATTCTATTTTTTTATAAACCGGATGCTTGGACTCATTTAGACATCTTTAAATCTACAGTTTTCAGCTATTCATTTTGGGGTCAGAGCAGTGCTGATCTGTTGATCAATAGTTTTTGTTTGATCCTGATCTCCTATCTGCTTATAAAACAGATAAAACAGTTCAACCACTTAATAGTCAAAGTGATCTCCTTCTTTTTCTTCTTGTTCTTTTCTGGAATTGCATTTCAATTGATATTCCATGCCGTACTGAATTCCCAGTTCAGCTTTGAGTTGGACAATATCTTTAAGCTTGAGGCTTCTAGCTTATTGGTTATTCTCAGTGTAGGAGTGTTGCTTCTCAATTCATTATTATTCCTCAAGAAAGCCATTTTAGATCAGAGAGAAACCAAAGGGCTTGCTCCATATTTTATTGTCCTTAGCATTGTCTTCATTTTGCATCAGTTATTCTTGACGGATGATTCAATTGTCTTCTTGCACGCTGCCTTCGCTTTGGTAGTTTTTGCATTGATGCTCAATTATCGGATCGGCATTAAATTGCCTGAACTGCTTTACGTTTTAATGATCCTGCTTTGCCTCTCTTCAGTGGCAGCAATACTTATAGAACGAGGTAATTATCAGAAAGAGAATTCATCTAGAAGAGTGCTCTTGCAAAAGTTGGCTGAAGAGAGAGATCCGCTTTTGGAATATTTGTTTACCAAAGTGCAGGATCAAATAAGATCAGATGATAGCCTTGTATCCTTTCTAGAGAGAAGATGGGAAATGCAAGATGAGCTGGAACGCTATCTGAGAAGTGAATATTTGAATGGATATTGGGATCGATACCGAATAAATTTTACGCTCTGTTCCAATGAAGATTCCATTTTAGTGGGTGGCACCAATATTAACCTAGCTTGCTTTAATTATTTCCAAGACAGGATCTATAATGAAGGAGATCAGATCAGTGCCATAAATCTTTTTCAACTGAGCAATCTCGCCGGAAGAATAGATTATATCGGCGAAATACAACTCAGCACCGATAGCAGGTATAAGCTCTATATGGAACTTTCCAGAGATTATTTCTCTGAAGATTTGGGCTACCCTGAGTTATTCTTGAACAATGAAGATAAGAACCTGCGGCTAAAACTCGATGAATATTCATATGCGGTTTATTTCAAAGATGAACTGATCAACAGCGAGGGGGATCATGTATACAAGATTAATCAAAATGAAAAGGATTCTATTCCCTCAGCTTTTTATACTTATCAGACTGCTGATTATAGTCATACTAGATTGAACAAGAATGAAAATATCACCATTATTCTCTCCAAGAAGAAAACAACACTTTTTGCCAACTTAAGTAGGGTCACTTATCTGCTTGTGATCTTCGGCATTCTATTTCTTGGATTCTCTTTGTTCTTGCTTGACTTCCCATTTTATCAACCACTCATCCTAACAGATTTCTCTACCAAGATCAGACTATTGATCAGCAGTACTTTATTATTGGCGCTTGTTCTATTCTTGGCAGGCACTACTTATTACATCAAAGAGCAATACAAATCAAAGAACTCAAAGGCGATAGAGGAGAAGCTTAGGTCCATCAGTTTGGAACTTGACCAGAAGCTCGGTGATTATGACAGCTTGAACAATTCAATGAATTCTTATGTAACCAGCATACTCATCAAGTTCTCCAATGTCTTTTATACAGATATAAACCTCTATGACTCAAAAGGGCAGTTATACGCAAGCTCAAGACCTGAGCTATTTAAACAAGATCTGAAGAGCAGAAGAATGAATCCAATGGCCTATGCTTCGGTGATCAGACAAGAACGATCAAAATTGGTTCAGAATGAAAACATCGGAGAGCTGGGATATTTATCGGCATACATACCCTTCAAGAATAGACAAAATGAGCTGCTGGCCTATTTGAACCTTCCCTATTTTGCGCGACAGGAAGAGTTGAATGAAGAGATATCGACCTTCTTAACACCTACCATCAACAGTTATGTGATCATCTTTACCTTAGCCTTATTGATCTCCTTTTTATTGATCAACCAGATATCAAAACCTCTTCTATTGATCAGAAAACATATCAGTGGTTTAAAGTTTGGCAGCAGCACCGATCTTATTGAATGGCAGAGCAGTGATGAGATCGGCGAACTGGTAAGAGAGTATAATCGAATTGCTATTGAATTGGGTCAAAGTGCGGAAGAATTGGCAAAATCTGAAAGAGAAGGTGCCTGGAGGGAAATGGCCAAACAGATCGCACATGAGATCAAGAACCCATTAACTCCTATGAAGCTTAGTGTTCAACATCTGCAGAGATATTCTGAAGAGGATGGATCTGAGCTAAAAGAAAGGATCAAAAAAACAAGCGAGACTCTTATTTCGCAAATAGAGTCTTTAACGGCTATTGCTGAGGCCTTTACTTCATTTGCCAAATTCCCGGAAAAGGATCTGCAAGATTTCGAATTACTCCCTTTAATAAAAGATGTATCTCATCTTTATGTGGACCAGGCAGAGATCAATATCAGTCCGGAAGGGTTAGACGGCCAATTGATCAAAGCCGACAAAGATCTCGTCTTAAGGATCTTCAACAATCTGATCAAAAATGCGATTCAAGCAAATGACAAAGAGGATCTTCCAACAATAGATATCCTTATGAGCGAGTCAGCTTCCAACCCTTCACAGATAGAAGTTAGCATTAGAGATTATGGTAAAGGGATCAGCGAGGAGCAATCGAAGAAGATATTTGAGCCAAGCTTTACTACCAAATCGTCGGGAACGGGCCTTGGTCTGGCTATAGTGAAGAGAAGTTTGGAGCAAATTGGAGGAGATGTTCGAATGAGCTCAAAAGTTGGTGAAGGAACTAGTTTTGTTCTCTACTTCCCCAAAGCATAAAAAATTACCTTTGTCCAAAATCATTGAAATATGTCGAATCTTATAATAGAACTGCAGGGTAAAACTCAGATCATTACCATCAATAGACCTGATAAATTGAACGCTTTGAACAAAGAAACTATAGCAGAGCTTAGCAATGCTATCAAGGAGGCAGAGCAGAATGATGAGGTGATCAGTATCATCCTAACCGGTGCTGGAGAGAAGGCTTTTGTTGCCGGTGCTGATATTTCAGAGTTTCATGAATTCAACAGAGAGCAAGCGAAGGATTTAGCCAAAGGAGGACAAGACACACTCTTTGACCTTGTAGAGAATACAGAAAAGATCGTAATAGCAGCAATCAATGGATTTGCCCTTGGTGGAGGATTGGAATTGGCCATGTCTTGTCATATTAGAGTTGCTTCATCCAATGCAAGAATGGGACTTCCGGAAGTTAGTCTTGGAGTTATTCCCGGCTATGGTGGTACACAAAGATTGGCTCAGTTAGCAGGTAAGGGTAAGGCATTCGAAATGATATCTACAGCTTCTATGATCACTGCAGATGAGGCTAAGGAATGTGGTTTGGTAAACCATGTAGTAGAACAAAGTGATCTGATTGAGAGGTGTTTGTCAATAGCAACCCAATTACAAAAGAATTCTCCAAGGGCCATTGCCGCTGCAATAAGAGCCATTAATGCCGGTTATAAAGAAGGAGTAAACGGATTTGAAAGCGAGATCGACGAGTTCGCAGATTGCTTTACAACTCAAGACTTTAAAGAAGGAACAGATGCTTTCCTTTCCAAGCGAAAAGCTAATTTCACGGGTAAATAGCCCACTATATTATTGGTAAAAGCAATTAACAAATTAGCCGGTCAAACGGCAATCTATGGTTTGCCGAGCATCATTGGCAGGCTGTTGAACTATTTGCTTGTTCCCCTTCACACAGCTGTATTTCTTCCTGAAAGATTTGGAGTGATCACTGAAATGTATGCCTATGTGGCATTCCTGGTGGTTATCCTTACCTATGGGATGGAAACCGCTTATTTCCGCTACCAATCAAAGAATGAAGAGAATCAAAAGGCAGTATTCTCAACGGTGATGATCTCACTTTTGGGGAGTACTACCATTTTTATCCTCTTTACCAGTCTATTCTCTCAAGGGATTGCCAATGCGATCGATTATCCTGAGAATAGTGAATATGTAGTTTGGTTTGCATTTATAGTAGGCCTTGATGCTATTTCTTCCATTCCACTTGCAAAGTTGAGAATGGAGAATAAGGCCATTCGATTTGCGCTGATCAACCTCAGTTCAATTTTGGTAAATATTGGGCTAAACCTCTTTTGGGTGGGCTATTGCATACCGGAGTATGAAGCGGGAAATTCTTCTTTTCTAATTGAATGGTTCTATACTCCAGATATAGGAGTTGGATATGTTTTCCTTGCCAACCTATTTGCAAGCATTGTCAAGTTTCTGCTTTTAAGTCCGCAAATGTTAAAGGTAAAGGCCGAGTTTGATAAGGCTTTGTGGAAAGATCTGCTGGTCTATGGAACACCCTTGCTTATTTCCAGTATCGCGATCATTGTCAATGAAAATGCAGACAAGATCTTATTGAAATGGTTGTTGATAGATGATCTAGGAAAAGAAAGTTCCATAGCCATTGTGGGTGTTTATGGTGCCTGCTATAAACTATCGATCATCATTAGCTTATTCATTCAGGCATTTAGGTATGCTGCGGAACCCTTCTTTTTTGCTCAATCTAATGATAAGGATGCGCCTAAAGTATACGCCAAGATCATGAACTATTTTGTGCTTACCTGTTCTCTGATCTTTTTGTCGGTGATGTTCTTTATCGACATTCTCAAATACTTTTTGGCAAATGAGGAATATTGGGTGGGCCTCCACGTTGTGCCAATCTTGTTATTTGCCAACATTTTTCTCGGAATCTTCTATAACCTCTCTGTTTGGTATAAGCTAACTGGAATGACCCGCTATGGTGCTTTGATCGCAGGAATTGGTGCAGTTATCACCATTGCATTGAACATTTGGTTAATCCCTATTTTCACTTATACCGGCTCAGCTTGGGCTACCTTCCTTTGTTACTTAAGCATGGTGATCATTTCTTATTGGATCGGGCAGAAATATTACAAGGTGCCTTATCAATTAAAGAAGGTGATCTTTTACTTGTTATTGGCAGCAGTACTTTACTTTTTAAGCACATTGATAGACCCCTATATTTCAACCTCCCTCGGTTATGTGTTGAAATCTCTTGTATTACTCTTGTTCGCAGGACTGGGAATAGCTTTAGAAAAACCTAAAAAAGCCATAATTTCGTAGGTTTTAAAAGCCATTTGATGAAGATCAAGATCGTAAATAAATCCACCAATCAACTTCCAGAATACGCAACTTCAGCCTCAGCGGGTGTAGACCTAAGAGCTAATCTTGAAGAAGATATTGTACTGAAAAGTATGGAAAGAGTGCTGATCCCAACCGGACTCTATATGGAGATCCCTGTGGGGTATGAAGCACAGGTAAGACCTAGAAGTGGATTGGCATTGAAGCATGGAATTGGTGTTCTGAACTCTCCCGGAACCATAGATGCTGATTACAGAGGGGAAATTAAAGTGATCCTCGTGAATCTTTCCAAAGATGATTTTACCATTCAGCATGGGGAAAGAATAGCTCAAATGGTCATTGCTGCGCACGAACAGGCTGAATGGGTTGAGACTGATGAACTGGAAGAGAGCAGCAGAGGAGCAGGAGGGTTTGGAAGTACTGGAAAGCAATAGAAATATAAAAAGAAGATGAAGATAATTGTGCCCATGGCGGGAATTGGAAAGAGAATGAGGCCTCATACCTTAACTATTCCAAAACCATTACTACCTATTGCAGGCAAGCCAATTGTTCAAAGATTAGTTGAAGACATTGCCAAGGTTTGTGATGAAAAGATCGAAGAGATCGGTTTCATTATAGGGGATTTTGGAAAAGAAGTAGAAGAGTCCTTGAAGAAGGTAGCCTCTGACCTTGGAGCAGTGGGAAGGATCTACCATCAGGAAGAAGCCTTGGGAACTGCTCATGCCATTATGTGCGCTAAAGAAATGTTAGATGGCAAGACCATAGTTGCATTTGCTGATACTCTTTTTAGAGCCGACTTTAAATTGGAGGCTGAGGAAGATGGGATCATTTGGGTGCAAAGAGTTGAAGATCCTTCCGCTTTTGGAGTAGTGCAACTTGATGACTCCGGAAGTATTGTAGATTTTGTTGAGAAACCTCAGGAATTTGTTTCAGACTTAGCCATCATAGGGATCTACTACTTTAAAGATGGAGCCTACTTAAGAGAAAACCTACAATATCTTCTCGATAATAAATTGATGGACAAAGGGGAGTATCAGATCACGGATGCCCTTCAAAGAATGAGAACTGCTGGTACTAGCTTTAAGCCGGGAACAGTTGTAGAATGGCTTGACTGTGGTAATAAGAATGCAACAGTATTTACCAATCAAAGAGTATTGGAGTTCATCAAAGATGAGCCTATTGTTGCTGGTTCTGCTAATCTGAAGAACTCTCAGATCATTCCCCCTTGCTATATTGGGGAAAATGTGCTTATAGAGAATTCTGTAATTGGCCCACATGTTTCAGTTGGCGATGGCACTGTTATCTCAAGCTCTGTTATTGAGAATTCTATTATTCAAACAAACACAACGATCAAAGGACTTAATGCTTCCAATAGCATGATAGGAAATCACACCAATATTGACCTATCCCCTAAAGAATTGAGTATTGGTGACTATAATCACTTGATTGATTAAGCTTTAATGAGCTTGCGTATTGTCTTTATTATTTCTCTTCTTTCTCTCTTTGCTTGCAAAAGCTCAGAGCAGGTAAGTAGTGACAATAAAGAAACGAGCAGAAAAGTGCTCAATGAGAAGGAGGCTATCACCTTCGGGCGTCTTTATATCGAAGCATCCAAAGAGAAGATCTTAGGCAATTTTGAGAAAGCTACGCAACTGTATCAAGAAGCGCTGAGAATAGATCCAACTAGTGCGGCAGCTCACTATGAATTGGGCTTGGTGTATAATTCAGCAGGATCTAATCAAAGTGCCTTCGAGGAATTCAAGATCGCCAACCAGCTAGACCCTCAGAATTATTGGTACAAATTATCTTATGCTACTTTTTTGGAAGGTCAAGGCAACATTGATGAAGCCATTCGGCTTTTCAAAGAACTAGCTGAAGAGAATCCGGATCAATTAGAGATCAAGTATGAACTCTCAAAGCTTCTCTTGAACCAGGGAAAAATAGAGGAGGGAATCTTTTATCTGAACGAGATAGAAAAAGAGATAGGAGTTACAGAAGAGATCTCCTTCATAAAGCAAAGGATCTACCTTTCACTCAATGATGTAGACAAAGCGGCCGCAGAGATTGAGGTGCTTGTTGAAACCTACCCAGCCAATCTTAGCTATTACAATACTTTGGCGAACATCTACCTTTCCAATGAAAGACCGGAAGATGCAAAAGCAGTATTGAAAAGACTTGAAGAAAGAGACATTTCAGATCCTGAGGTAAAGTTCTCTCTTGCCAAATTGTATAAGAGGATGGGAGAGCAGGAATTATACAGGAAGTATATCGATTCTGCATTTGCCAGTCCGGAAATTAACATTGATCAAAAGGTGAAGTTCATTCTTTCCAATTATCAAGTTGGTTCAGAACAAAAGGAAAAGCTGAAAGAAGCTACTGAATTAGCTGAACTTGTTACCAAAGCACATCCTGAGAATGCTAAATCTCATGCATTGTATGCTGATTTTCTCTACTTCATAGATGAAGATGATAAGGCTGTGGAAGAGTATAGAAAGACGATTGAACTGGATAGTAGCAGATTTCCGGTATGGAGTCAGTTATTGATCATTCTCTCAGAGAATGAAAGAACAGATCTTGTCCTCAACTATGGTGCAAGGTCAATAGAGCTATTCCCAAATCAAGCAACTCTGTATTTGCTTTATGGATTGGCATTATCCACTGATAAACAACACCAAAAGGCAATTGAGTATCTGGAGATCGGTAAAGACCTGGCCATTGAGAATCAAGCATTGAAGAGCCAGTTCTATTCTACCCTAGGCGACCTCTATCATGAAGTGAGTGATTATACCTCTTCAGACAAGAGTTATGAGCAAGCATTGAAGTTAGATCCGAACAATGTGTATGTGCTTAACAATTATAGCTACTACCTTTCTCTTAGAAAGGAAAAACTAGAAAGAGCCAAAGAGATGTCGTTTAAATCGAACCAGATCGCACCCGGACAATCTTCCTTTCAAGATACCTATGCTTGGATCCTCTATCAACTTGCTGAATACGATTCTGCATTGGAATGGATTGATAAAGCTTTGGGATCTGAGAGCAATGCAAGTGCAGTCTTATTGGAGCACAAAGGAGATATTCTCTTTAAACTTGGTAGAAAGGAGGAGGCATTGAACTATTGGAAGATGGCCAAGGAGAAGGGTGGAGCATCTGAACTGATAGAGAAAAAGGTTGAAGAAGGAACACTCCATGAATAAAGTCTATTCAAATAGATTCTTATTTCTTCTGATCATTTCAGTTCTGTGGTCGTGTAAAAGCACAGAAAAGACCAAGAGAATTTCGCTCGAAGGAAGAAAGACCGAGCACCTCATTCAACAAATGAAATCCAAGGAATTTGACTTTGAAACCTTTTCCGCAAAAGCAGTGATATCTGTTGAGCAAGATGGAAAAAAGAATACCTTTAAATCCACTGTTCGAATAAAAAAGGATTCGGCAATATGGATCTCCATTACACCGCTTTTTGGAATTGAAATGGCAAGAGTACTGGTAACTCAAGATACAGTTAAATTGATCAATAGGCTTGAGAAACATTATTTCATTGGAGATTATGACTACATCAATAGTAGATTCAATGTAGACTTGGAGTATGAGGTTTTGCAGGCCATACTTTTGGGGAACTCAATTGCTTTTGAGTTTGATGAAAAGGTGAAGTATAGTCAGAACAAGGAACACTACTACTTGGGAAACCTAAAAAAGCGAAAGGCTAGAAAGGCTGATGATAAACCAAAAAAAATAGAGAAGCAAAAAGAAGAGATCATTAGTTTGTGGATAAATCAAGAAACTTTTAAAGTCGACAAGTTTATTTTTTCAGATCTTACGGCAGATAGATTTATCTTAGGGGAATACAAGAACCAAATGAAGGTAGAGGATCAGTTAGTTCCGGAGTATTTGCATTTTGAAGTTCAATCTGACGTTCCATCTATTGTCGAGTTACAATATTCACGTGTATCTTTGAATCAACCCTTGAAGTTTTCATTCAACATTTCTTCAAAATATGAGCAGGTCGAATTTTAGGCTCATCCTACTTTTTGCTGCATTGCTTGCGATCCCTTTTTCCTATTCGCAAGCTCAATCAAAGAAGGATCTTCAAGAAAAAAAGAAGAAACTTCAGGAAGAGATCTCATATACCAATAAACTATTGTCAGAAACCGAAAGGTCTAAGAACACTTCTTTGAATCAACTTAAACAGTTGAATAAGCAGATCAGCAGTAGGTCTGAATTGATCAGAACCATGGAAAATGAAATTTCATTGGTAGATGACAGCATTGCTCTTTTGAATTATTCAATCGATAGCTTGGAAGCCGACCTTGACCAATTGAAATCGGAGTATGCAAGGATGATCCAGTTTGCATATAAGAATCGAAGCTCCTACAGCAGATTGATGTTCTTACTTTCTTCTGATAACTTTTATCAAGCTTATAAGCGGTTTAAATATTACCAGCAATATGGAAGTTACAGGATGTCTCAAGCCAACAAGATCAGAGCAAGTCAGAGGAAACTGGACAAGGATATTGCCCTGTTGGAGGCTATAAGAAAGAGCAAGGAAGGTCTTTTAAAGGCCAAGCTCAGAGAGAAGAATGAGTTGGCAAGCGAGAAATCGAAGAAAGAAAATGTAGTAAGTCAGCTTAAAGGAAAAGAGAAGAAATTGAAGAAGGATCTTGAGCAAAAGCAAAAGGCAGCTCAGCAAATATCCAAGGAGATAGAAAGGATCATTGCTGAAGAGATTAAAAGAGCAAGAGAGGCGGCCAAGAAGGCGGGTAAGAGCGAAAAGGGATTTCCAATGACTCCCGAAGCAAGAGCTTTATCGAATTCCTTCTCTGAAAACAAAGGAAAACTTCCTTGGCCGGTGGCTGAAGGAGTGATCACTGCTCAGTTTGGAGAACACCCTCATCCAACTCTTAAAGGGGTGAAAGTTCAGAACAATGGAATAGAGATCTCAACCAAGAAAGGAAATATGGGAAGATCTATCTACAGAGGGAAAGTCAGTAGGGTGATCATTATCCCTAGAGAAGGAAAGGTAGTGATGGTCAGCCATGGAGACTATTTTACAGTATATTTCTACTTCAAAGAAGTATTTGTGAGTGCTGGAGATATGATAGATGTGAAGCAGAATTTGGGCGTTCTAATGAATGATCCGGATGAGAATTCTTCTATTATGCATTTGGAAATTTGGAAAGTGACCAACAAATTGAATCCTGAAAATTGGATCTTCAAGAATAATTAGAATATGCTTACATGCCTTGTCAGTGCAACTAAAACTGAGGAGGCACGTAAATAAGATTTTATTGGCAAACTAGGAAAGCTGAACAAAATGATAAAAGGGTTAAAGCAAACCATCTTACACCTATTCACATTAGCAGTGGTATTGTCGCTGACTACAATGGATGCGGTGGCTCAAGCGCCTGAAGGGATTAACTATCAGGCAGTAGCAAGAGATCTTAACGGAAACGCACTTGCAAATCAAATGATCTCAGTACGCTTTGGGATCATTGCTACATCACCCACAGGAATCCTTCAATATGAGGAGCAGTATGATCTGATTACTACCAATGATTTTGGGTTATTTAATTTGGTGATCGGTCAAGGTGTTGAAACCGGTAACGGATTGTATTCTGATTTTAGCCAAATTGATTGGGGAGGAGATGCCCACTTCCTAAGAGTGGAGATAGATGCCGGAAGTGGCTTTGAAGTATTTAGCAATACTCAATTGATCTCTGTTCCATATGCTTTATATGCAAAAAGCTCTGGAAATAGAATTAAAGCAGGAGAAGGGATTCTTGTCATTAACAATGATTCGATCATCAATATTGGTGATCTTTCTAATACCAATGAGATCCAAAGTCTTTCTGTTAACACAGCTCAAGATTCTATTTTGCTGAATGGGGGAGGTGCCGGAATTGCCATTAGTGACCTTAACCTTAGTGATGATCAGCAATTGAGCTTGAATGGAAAGATCTTAGAGCTTACAGGAGTGAATCCTTCGGCTGTTGATCTTACTGCTCTGCTAGGAGTTGATTCTATCAATGGAATTGATGATACAACTTTAAGAGTTTACTACGCAGATGGTATTATAGAAGACATTAAACTTCAAGGGGCTGATACGTCCATGACGAATGAGCTGGTAGATAGTTTGGTGCTTTCCAATTCTAGACTTCAATTGTACCAACAAGGAATAATGCAGGCTGAGGTTAACCTAGATACTCTTGGAGATGGAAGGATAGATTCTGTAGCCGCTTTGATCAATTCATTGGAGCTGAGATTTGAATCGGATTCTATAGCCTTAAGGGATAGCCTTACTAATATAAGGCTAGACTTAGGTAATGAACTAATTCTTATAGATCAAAGGATCACTCAAGATAGTATCCGACTAGAGAATTTGCGGTTAAAATTGGTCAATGACTCTATTCAATTTCAAGACAGCATCGCCAATCTAAGAACATCAGTTACTCAGAATTCATTGAATATCACTGAGAATAGCGATAGTATCAATGTTCATAGATTGGATATCAATATCAATCGACTGAATATCTCTGACAATGCCGACTCGATCACTGTGCATAGAACGGATATTAATGCAAATGCTGTGGCAATTTCGGACAATGCCGATAGCATCACGGTTCACAGAACGGACATCAATCAGAACAGAAATGATATTTCAGACAATTCAGATTCTATAGCAGTCCACAGAGTAGATATCAATAACATCAATACGAATGTTGCTGATATAACTGATAGTATTACCGTTCACCGAACCGACATCAATCAAAACCGAACAGATATCGCAGTGAATGCTGACTCGATCACGGTGCACAGAACAGATATCAATGCAAATAGAACTGCCATTTCGGATAATGCTGATAGCATTACCGTTCACAGAACGGATATCAACCAGAACAGAAATGATATTTCAGATAATGCAGATTCTATAGCAGTCCACAGAGTAGATATCAATAACATCAATACGAATGTTGCTGATATAACAGATAGTATCACTGTTCACCGAACCGACATCAACCAAAACCGAACAGATATCGCTGTGAATGCTGACTCGATCACGGTGCATAGAACGGACATTAATATCAATCGAGCAGCCATAGCAGATAATGCAGATAGCATCACTGTTCACAGAACGGACATCAATCAGAACAGAAATGATATTTCAGACAATTCGGATTCTATAGCAGTCCATAGAGTAGATATCAATAACATCAATACGAATGT